>NZ_JBVJYM010000040.1:0-57434 GCF_055600495.1 Streptomyces sp. NPDC038213 | reverse complement strand
ACATTTCGAACCCGGAAGCTAAGCCTTTCAGCGCCGATGGTACTGCAGGGGGGACCCTGTGGGAGAGTAGGACGCCGCCGAACAATCATTGTGGGGAAGCCCCGCACCTTCTGGTGCGGGGCTTTTCTGCGTTCAGGCCCTACCACTCCCGGATTCTTACGCGCCTTTGCCGTTGTCCTGCCACGGCTGTGAAACAGGCCCGGCATTGTCGTGTTCACACCGCGAACGAAGCGCGGAACACCCGGAGCGCGTGAGCGCGGAACACACCCGGGACGGATACGGAACACGAGGGAGCGGGCATGACGCAGACGCAGGAACAGCCGCAGCAGGAGCCGCAGGCGCCGGCACGTGCCGAGGCGAACACGGCCACGGCGAAGAACGCGAGGGGGAACACGGCCCGGCGGGCCGCCACGGCCGTGGGCCTGATGGCGATGCTGGCCGCCGCACTGCCGACGGCGGCAGCCGCGGTTCCCGGCACCCCGCCGCCCGCCCCCGTGGCAGCGGTGGCCGCCGCGTCCCCGAAGTGGTGTCCGAGCGTGGCGGGGCACCGGGTCGACTGCGGCTCGGTCGCCCGCCCGCTGGTCGCGGGCAAGCCCGGGCTCGGCACGATCAAGGTGAGCTACGCGGTCGTACGGCACACCGGGGCCGGCCCCGCCAAGGGCACCGTGGCCGTGAACCCGGGCGGTCCCGGCGAGGTCGCGATCGACCGGGCGGCCCTGTTCGCCCCCGTCCTGCACGGCCTGCTCGCAGACCACGACCTGCTGCTCGTCGACCCCCGCGGCACCGGCCGCTCCGAACGGCTCCCCTGCGGGGTCACCGACGCCGAATACCGCTTCGGCACGCGCGCCCGGCAGCGCGCCGCCGTCGAGCGCTGCGCCCGCAACCTCGGGCCCAAGGCAGCCGCGTACACCACCGCAGCCACCGCCGACGACATCGACGCCGTCCGCGCCCGGCTCGGCGTGCCTCAGCTCTCCCTGTACGGGCTCTCGTACGGCACCTACCTGATGCCGGTCTACGCCGCCCGCCACCCCGACCGGGTACGCTCCATCGTCCTGTCGGGGGCCTACCCCCTCGCCTTCGACCCGCTGGTGCGGCCCAGCGCCCGGGCGGTCAGCGCGGCGCTGCGGCGGGTGTGCGCACGCAGCGTCCCGACCGCCTGCGACGGGACGAAGGCCGTCAAGGACCTCGCGACCGCCGCCGCGCGGCTGCGGACCGCGCCGATGAACGTATCCGTCGCCACCGACCACGCCACCTACAAGGTGCGCTTCGACGAGGCCAAACTCGCCCACCTCCTCTTCGAGGCGGCCAGCCGCGAGGTCGGAATGGAACCCGACCGCCCCTCCCTGCTCGGACGCCTGCCCCGCGCCCTCGACCGCTTCGCCCGGGGCGACACCGCACCCCTGCGCACCCTCGTCAAGGAGGACGCCGCCTCGGGAAGCCGCGAGGACCAGGCCCCGTACATCGCGGTCGTGTGCAACGACTACCGCAAGGCCTGGTCGAAGGACGCACCGCTGGCCGAGCGGTGGCGGCAGTACCGGGCGGCCCTCGCGGCCGCCGCCCCCGGAGGACACGGGGCCTTCAGCGCCAAGGGGTTCACCGAGGGACCCACCGACGGCGGGGACGTGTGCATCGGCTGGCCGCGCGAGCACACCCCCGACCCGCAGCCCACCCGGCCCGCACTGCCCGACGTCCCGGTCCTCGTCCTGTCCGGCGACCTCGACGCCAACACGCCCGACGCCAACGGGGTGCGCGCCGCCCGGCAGTTCCGCGACAGCCGCTTCTTCTCGGTACGCAACACCGGGCACGTCCCCGAGTGGGAGCAGAGTGGCTGCGTCACCGGGGTGACCACCCGCTTCCTGCGCACCGGCGGTCCCGGCGACACGTCCTGCCTGCGCACGCTGCCGCCGATCGCCGTCACCCCCGTACGGGCCGCGGCGCCGCTTCCCGCGGCCGTGCCCGTCGCCGACTGAGGGGCCGGTGCCGTGACCACGCCCGCCACCGACAAAGATGATCACATGACAGACGGAGCGGAGAACCGCCGGACGGTGCTGGTCGTCGAGGACGATCCGGGAGTGCGCAGCACCTTGGACCAGCTGCTGCGCTTCGAGGGGTACCGGGTGCTGCTGGCCGCCGACGGCCTCGAAGCGCTCGGCGCCCTCGAAGCGGAGCGGCCCGACCTGGCGGTCGTGGACGTGGGCCTGCCGCATCTCGACGGGCTCGGCCTGTGCCGGATGCTGCGCAGGCGGGGCGACCGTACGCCCGTCCTGGTCCTGACGGCCCGGCACGAGGTCGGCGACCGGGTCGCGGGACTGGACGCGGGCGCCGACGACTACCTCGCCAAGCCGTTCGCCACCGAGGAGCTCTTCGCCCGCATCCGGGCCCTCCTGCGGCGCACCGACCCGCCCCGGGACGGCGCGGTACTCGCGGTCGCGGACCTCACCCTCGACCCGGAAGCCCGCCTGGCCTTCCGCGGACAGCGGCAACTGGACCTGACGAAGACCGAGTTCGACGTCCTCGAACTGCTGCTGTGCCACCCCGGCACGGTACTCACCCGCTCCCGGATGTACGAGCAGATCTGGGGCTACGACTTCGACACCACCTCGCGCTCCCTCGACGTCTACATCGGCTACCTCCGCCAGAAGACCGAAGAGGGCGGGGAGCCCCGGCTGATCCACACCGTGCGCAGCGTCGGCTACACCGTCCGGGCCGCCTGATGCTCCGCACCAAGGTCACGGCCGTCGCCGTCGCGGCCACCGTACTCGCGATGGCCCTGGCGGCCCTCATGTCGTACCGGGGCGTCAGCACCCTGGTCGCCGACGAGCTGGAACGCGGCCTGGAGGACCGGACCAACACGGTCCGTACGCTCCTCGCCGCCGGCCTGACCCCGCCGCCCCGCGACGGCATGACCGAGCAGGTGCTGTCCCCGTCCGGGACCGTGCGCCCGCTCACCCCCGGCGCCCCGGAACTCCCCGTCACCCCCGAAGCCCTGCAGGTGGCCCGCACCGGCCGCGGCGAGCACCGCGCGGACGTCGTCGTCTCCGGAACCGAGTACGGCACCCTGACCCGGCCGCTGCCCGGCGGCGGGGCGGTCACGGCCGGACAGAGCTACGTCGACGCCGCCCGCGTCGACGACGCCTTCCTGTGGCGGATCTCCTGGACCACGGCGGCAGCCGTCGCCCTGTCCGCGCTGCTGAGCTGGTGGGTGCTGGGCCGGATCCTGCGCCCGGTGCGCGAGCTGGCCACTGCCACCGGACGCATCACCGCCACCCGGGACCTCTCCACCGGCTTGCCGCCCGCCGGGTCCGACGAGATCGGCCAGCTGACCCGCAGCTTCGAATCCATGCTCACGGCACTGCGCCGCTCGCGCGCACAGCAGCAGCAACTGGTCCAGGACGCCGGCCACGAACTGCGCACCCCGCTGACCTCCGTGCGCGGCTGCGCCGAACTCATGCAGCGGGCCCGCGGGAGGCTTGCGCCCGAGGACGAGGAGCAGATCCTGACCACCCTGGTCACCGAGACGGCGGCCCTCGACGACCTCGTGCGCGAACTCGTCGAGCTCGCCACCGACCGCCACACGCAGGAGGACCCGGCCGAAGTGGACCTCGCGGCCCTGGCCGAGGACACCGCGCACCGCCACCGGACCAGGACCGGGCGCACGATCACCGTCACCACCGACGGGCCGCCCGTATCCGTCCGGGCCCGGCCCCGCGCCCTCCAGCGGTGCATCGACAACCTCCTCGGCAACGCGGTGAAGTTCAGCCCCGACGGCACCGAGGTCACCGTGCACGTCGCCGGCGGCCGGCTCGCCGTGCGCGACCGGGGCCCCGGCATCGCGCCCGGCGAGCACGACGCCGTCTTCGACCGCTTCCACCGCGGCCCGCGGACCCAGGCCATCCCCGGCTCGGGGCTGGGCCTGGCCATCGTGCACGACATCATCACGGCCGACCACGGGACCGTGTTCGCCGCCGACGCCCCGGGCGGCGGCGCGGAGGTCGGCTTCGTCCTGCCGCCCGCCGCCCCGCCCCGACCGGCCGCCGCACCCCCGAGGCGCAGGCTCCGCCGTACACCGTGAGGCCTCGGGACCGCTAGAAATCCGGTGCCCGGAAAACCGGTTGGAGGGGGCTCAGCCGGTTGCTAGCGTGGGGATCACCGTGACAGGACGCGAGGAGGTGACACCCATGAAGGCTGTATCGAGGTGGGTGCTCCCCCTGCTCTTCACGGTGGACTGCGACTGACCAGACGTCGCCGGAGCGCCCCGCCAACCAGGCGCTCCTGAAAGGCGACACGAGGCCGGCTGGGGGACCATGCCGGTCGAGGTCGTGCACCTCCCGGCCGGGACGGTCCCGGGGGACCCCGCGAACTACTCGGTGGCGGTCCGGGACGGCGAGTACGTCGGCCTGACCCGGGTGGCGCCGATCCCGCGCCGGGCCCGGATCGGACTGCTCACCGTACGCCGCGACCCGCCCAGGAACAGGGATACAGATTCCCCGGACGAGACGAACAGACGGAGAGACGAAGGACATTGCCGAGAACAGCAAGCGGCCTGGAAGTCGAGGGCACCGTCCTCGAATGCCTGCGCAACGCCACCTTCACGGTGGAGCTCAAGAACGGCCATCACGTGCTCGCGCACATCAGCGGGAAGATCCGCAAGAACCGCATCAGGATCCTCCCCTTCGACCGGGTGCTCGTAGAAGTCAGCACCTACGACCTGACTAGAGGCCGAATCCTGTACCGCTACCGCACTTGACCGGGGCAGGACGTGCGCCCGGTCCCTCCGCCGGGCGCACGCTTCCGCCTCCCCGTTCCGCAGCCCCGCCAGCCGCTCCCGTGCCCCGTCCAGCCGGGCCGCCTCGGCGCCCCGGCCGCGGATGCGCTTGCGCAAGTGCCGCTCGGGCCGCCTCCACGGCCTCTTCAGTGGTGGGCGGGACGGGCGCGCCGTCCTCGGGGAGTAGATACGTCGTGGTGCGGCGCGCGCTCGGCGGGCCGAGCGGGGATCCGGGGGTTCAGTGGAAGCCGAGCATGCCGGGGGTGTCGATGCCGATGGCCAGGACGCCGGGCGGGTAGCGGTGTTCGTCCTCGGTGAGGAGGATCGGCATGCCGGCGGTGCCGGTGCGGCGCAGGGCGGTGTAGAGGGCGTGGCAGGTGTCCATGCCGCCGTAGCCGTCGCGGAACATGCTGCCGACCGCGGGTGCGTCGATCTGCCCCAGTGTTTCGACGTCGGTGCACGGGTACCCGAGGACGGCACGTGCTGCGCCGGCCTGGGCGGCTTCGGCCTGGGCCAGGCACAGGGCCGGGACCAGGAGCCGGTCGCCGCTGGCGGTCACGTTCACCGCGAGCGCGTTCAGCGCCTTGTGCCCCGAGGCGAGCGCGGTGACGGCGCCGGTGTCGAGGATGATCACGCGGCGCCCCGGCCGGGCAGGGCGAGGAGCTTCTCCGCCGCGATCCGCCGCAGGTTCCCCAGCACGTCCAGCGAGGCGAACTCCTCATCGCTGATCTCCACCCCGATCACCTCCCGGGCGTGCGCCCGGGAGGCTGCGACCTGCTCGGCCCGCTGCGCGGCGGTGGGCTCGGCGGCCGCGAGGGCGTCGACGAGCTGCCCGATGGACAGCCCGCGCTCTTCCGCGAGGGCGGCGAGGTGGTCCCGGGTCTGCTTCGTCACCTGGATCGTCGTATTCGCCATAGAATCACCGTAGCACCCCTATAGAACCTGGGTCCGGCTTCGGGGAACTCCAGGCGGGTCCGCGCGGCCAGTGGCTGCCCTTGCCTGCACGACCCGGCGGCGCGGCCGTGTTCCGCGACCACGGCCCGAGGATCGCGGTGCGCAGCCTCGCGGCCTGCCGTGCGCGAGCCCGTTAGGAGCAGATGCGCTTGAAGGCCTTCGCGCCGGGGCGGGCGCGGAAGGGCACCTCGTGTCCGGCGTTGTCGGTGAAGACGGCCTCCGTATCGGACTTCAGGGTCATCGTGCCGCGCTGGGTGGGGTTGTCCCATCCGTCGGGCGGGTTGCCCGAGCCGTCGGAGAGCGGGGTCACGGCCTCGAAGTACGTGGAGCCGATCCGGGCCTCGTCGATCCCGCAGTGCGTGTAGAGCTCGAAGGGCATCGTGCGGACGGGCTGTGCGGGTTTGGCGGGCTGTGTCGTGCGGACGGGCGGCGAGGTCCGGGCGGGGCCGGCGCGGTCCTCGTCGGCCGGGACGCAGCCCGCGAGCAGGCCGGCGGACAGTGCGAGGACGAGGACGGCTTTCGCGGCTCTCTGGGTCATGGCCCTTCGACGCCCGGGCCCGGTCGGCGGTTCCGTACCCCGCTGGGCGTGCCCGCAGCCGGGTACGTGCAGCCGCGCGGCCTGAACAGGGCGGGTGAGGGGGCCGGTTCCGGGGTCGTGGGGGTGGGATCCTGCTGTCTAATGTGACATGGCATGAAGTTCTTAAGCCGAGCGGCCCTGGCCGCCACCGTTTTCGGCGCCGTGGGCGCCCTCCTGACCCCCCTGCCGGCGCAGGCCGCCCCGGAGTCCGCCTGCCGGACCGACGCCGGTGCGGTCCTGGACCGGGAGCAGGCCCGGCTGGACGATCCGCGCGCCGTGGCGTTCCCGAAGCGGGCCGGCTTCGGGGAGTTCGTACGCCGCTTCCCCGCGGCGCTGTGCACGGCGCGCAGCCGGGCCGAGGCGGAGCGGCTGCTCGACGCCTGGGGCGCCGGCCTGTGGCAGGCCGCCGTGGACCGGTCGCAGGGGCGCCGGCCCGGCGGGGACCTCGCCGCCGCCGACGACCGGCCGCTGTACTGGGCGCGGCTGGCCATGACGGTCCGCATCGCGCGCTGGCAGCCGGAGTTCGCCGTGGACCGGGCCGCGCTGCGGGCCCGGTTCGAGGACGCCTCCCGAGGGCTCGCCGCCAACGAGTTCCGCGGGACTCCGGGCGTACGGCGGGTGTTCGTGAGCGGGTTCGACCCGTTCGGGCTGGACGCCGAGCTGCGCCGCGGCAATCCGTCCGGCTCCGCCGTGCTCCAGCTCAACGGCCGCCGCCTGACCATGGCCGACGGTACGGTCGCCGAGGTCCGCGCGGTGGTCCTGCCGGTGCGGTACGCCGACTTCGACGCCGGGATCGTGGAGCGCGCGTACACCCCGCGGCTCGCCGCCGGCCCGCGGGCCGCGCACGCGATCACGAGCATCAGCCAGGGCTATCCGGGGCTGTTCACCGTGGAGGCCTGGGCCGGGCGCAACCGGTCCGCCGACCCCTACCCCGACAACGCGGCCGCGCTGTCCGGCGGCACCCGGCAGAGCCCGGTGACCGCGCCGGGGCTCGGCCGGGGCGCGGAGTTCATCGCGTCCACCCTGCCCGACGCCTCGATGGCGGCCGTGCAGACGCCGTTCCCGGTACGGCTCAACACCGCCGTCACGGAGATCCCGGCGGGCGCGCTCCAGCCGGTGGACCGGGCGGACGGGCCGACGCCCGGTTCCCGGGCCGTCGCGGGCGGGGGCGGCGGCTACCTCTCCAACGAGGTCGCGTACCGCTCCAACCGGCTCCGGCTGGAACTCGGCCGTGCGATACCCGGCGGCCACCTGCACACACCCGTCCTGACCGGCCTGCCCGCCGATCCGGCCGCCCTGACGGGCGCCGAGTTCGAGCGGAACACCCTCGCGATCACGGACCAGGTGCGGGAGGTGCTCCGGCACTCCGTACCGGTGGGGGGAGTGGCGGCGGGGCAGTGAACACGGCGGCCCGGCCCCGGTTCGCCGGGGGCCGGGCCTGGTCCGGCCCGGGGCCGCGGGTCAGGCGAGGGTGAGGAAGAGCTTTTCGAGCTCCTCCTCGGTCATGGGAGCCTGGCCCTCTTCGGCGCCCGCCATGCACTGGCGCATACCGCTGGCGACGATCTTGAAGCCGGCGCGGTCCAGGGCCCGGGACACCGCGGCGAGCTGGGTCACGACGTCCTTGCAGTCGCGCCCGGCCTCGATCATGGCGATGACGCCCGCGAGCTGCCCCTGGGCGCGGCGCAGGCGGTTGAGTACTGCGTTGACGGCCTCGTCGTCGACTTTCACCGGTGCCTCCCGGGGCTGTGCTCGGTCCTGGCCACTGTACCCCAGGGGGTATGCGGCGGAGGGAGGGGTCAGTGGCCCCGCAGGGCTTCGAGGGCGGCTTCGAGCTCGCCGCTCCGGGGGCGGTTGTGGGGGAGCCGGGCCAGGAGGGCCGCCATCCCGCAGGTGTCGGTCAGGGCGGAGAAGACCAGGCCGCCGGCGATGCCCGCGGAGGCGAGGCGGAATGCCGCGTGCCGGCGGCCGAGGGCCAGCCCGGCGAGGACGACCGCGCCGGCGGTGAAGCGGACCTGGCGCTCCATGGCCCAGGCGGCGCGGGTGGGACGGGCGGACGCTTCGGGGCGGTGGAGGGCGTGGCCGGCTTCGGCCCAGGCCGCGGTGCCGCCGGTGAGGGTGGCGGTGGTGATGCCCGCCCCGGCCAGGATCCGGCAGGCGTTCGCGGAGCGGGTGCCGGAGGCGCAGACGACGAGGACGCCGCCGCGGTCGGCGGCCCTGCGGATGTCGGGCAGTGCGCGGCCGAGCCGGTCGAGGGGGACGTTGAGGGCGCCGGGGAGGTGACCGGTGGCGAACTCGCCGGGGGTGCGGACGTCGACCACGACCAGTTCGTGCAGGCGGCTGTGCGCCTGGTGGGCGTCGAGGGTGGCGGGGCGGGTCATGGGGTTTCCGTCCTTGTCGCGGGTGGCGTGGGGGTTGCCGGGGATCCGGGTCTCCACCGCAGGGGGCTCCGTACTCCCGTACGGCGGCCGCCGGGGGCCGGGGCTCCGCCCGGATGCGGGGCGGTGGGGCTTCCTGTGGCCCGTGCGGCGGTGGCGCCCGTGGTGACGGCCTCCGTGGAGCGCCCGTGGGTGCTCCTGTCGACCGGCATGTACCCCCGGGGGTATATTCGAGGCTAGCACGGGTACCCCCGGGGGTATTTTCGGCGAGTGCGGGCACCTCCTGCCCGCCCGGCGGGTCGCCGCCGGAGCCCGCTGTTCCGGACCGGACGGGGGCCGTTCGGCCCTGACCGCCGCCTGCCCGGAAAAATACCCTGGGGGGTATCACCGAACATGAGGAGCACTGCTGTGAAGGTCATCATCATCGGAGGGGTCGCCGGAGGCATGTCCGCGGCGACCCGCCTGCGCCGCCTGGACGAGCACGCCGAGATCGTCGTCCTGGAGCGCGGACACCACGTCTCCTACGCCAACTGCGGCCTGCCCTACCACCTCGGCGGGATCATCCCCGACCGCGCGGACCTCCTCCTGCAGACCCCCCGCTCGCTGCACGACCGCTTCCGCATCGACGTCCGCACCCGCCACGAGGCCCTGGCCGTCGACCCCGCCGCCCGCACGGTCACCGTCCGCGACCTGGAGACCGGCACCGAGACCACCGAGCACTACGACCACCTGGTCCTCAGCCCCGGCGCCCACCCGGTCGTCCCGCCGCTGCCCGGTGCCGAGCGCGGCCTGACCCTGCGCGACGTCACCGACGCCGACACCGTCCAGGCGGCCCTGGACGCCGGTGCGCGGACCGCCGTCGTGATCGGCGGCGGCTTCATCGGCGTCGAGCTCGCGGAGAACCTCCGCCACCGCGGACTCGCCGTCACCCTCGTCGAACTCGGCGACCAGGTCCTGGCCCCCCTCGACCCCGAGATGGCCCGCCCCCTCGCCGACGAACTCACCGCCCACGGCGTCGACGTCCGCCTCGGCGCCCGGGCCGCGAAGATCCTTCCCGACACCGTCGAACTCGCCGACGGCACCACCGCCCCCGCCGACCTCGTCGTCTTCGCGATCGGGGTCCGCCCCGAAACGCGGCTCGCCCGCGCGGCCGGCCTCACCCTCGGCCCCCGCGGCGGCATCGCCGTCGACGAGCGCCAGCGCACCAGCGACCCCCGCATCCACGCCGTGGGCGACGCCGCCGAGAAGACCGACCACCTCACTGGCGAACCCGCCCTGGTCCCGCTGGCCAACCTCGCCAACCGGCACGGCCGCCTCGTCGCCGACTCCATCGCCGGCCGCCCCGTCCGCTCCCGTCCGGCCGTCGGAACCGCCGTCGTGCAGGTCTTCGGCCTCACCGCCGCCACCACCGGATGGAACGAGAAGCGCCTGCGGGCCGCCGGCCGCCCCCACCGGGTCATCCACCTCCACCCCGCCCACCACGCCGGCTACTACCCCGGCGCCGCCCGCCTCGCCCTCAAACTCCTCGTCGACCCCGCCACCGAGGCCGTCCTCGGCGCCCAGGCCGTCGGCACCCACGGAGTCGACAAGCGCATCGACGTCCTCGCCACCGCCATCACCGCCGGCCTCACCGCGCCCGAACTCGCCGACCTCGAACTCGCCTACGCACCCCCCTACGGATCCGCCAAGGACCCCGTCAACATGGCCGGCTACATCGCCGACAACCTCGCCACCGACACCGTGCACACCCTCCAGTGGCACGAACTGCCCGCCGCGGCGCAGGCCGGGGCCGTCCTGCTGGACGTGCGCACCGCCGCCGAGCACGAAGCCGGAGCCATCCCCGGCGCCCGCCACATCCCCCTCGACGAACTCCGCACCCGGCACACCGAACTCCCCGCCGGCCGGCAGGTCGTCGTCCACTGCCAGGTCGGACTCCGCGGCCACACCGCGGCGCGCCTCCTCACCCAGCACGGCCACCGCGCGAGCAACCTCGACGGCGGCTACCTCACCTGGTACGACGCCACCCGCACGCCCTGACCGCGCGCCGAACGGGCGGGCCCGGCACGCCGGAACCGGCGGGCGGGCCCGGGGCGGGCGGCTGCGAGGATGCGGGGATGAGAGCCGACACCGCGTACCACGGCGACATGGGTGAGCAGTTCGCCGCCCAGGCCACCGACAGCGCCTACAACGCCCACACCGACCGCCCCGCCATACTGCGCCTGGCCGGCGACGTCAGCGGGCTGCACATCCTCGACCTCGGCTGCGGCGCGGGCCACCTCGGCGCCGAACTGCTCCGGCGCGGGGCGGCGCGGCTCGTCGGCGCGGACGGCAGCGAGAGCGTCCTGCGGGCCGCCCGGCAACGCCTCGGGGACACCGCCGAACTGCACCTCCACGACCTGGAGGAACCCCTGGCCTTCCTGGCCGACGGGTCGTTCGACATGGTGACGATGGCCCTGGTCTACCACCACGTCACCGCCCGCGACCGGCTGCTGTCCGAGATCCGCCGCGTCCTGCGCCCCGGCGGCACCCTGCTCGTCTCCACCACCCACCCCACCGCCGACTGGACGTACCACGGCGGCTCGTACTTCTCCGAGGAGCGGGCCGTCCTGCCCTTCGGCGGCCACGAGCTGCGCTACTGGCGCATGAGCCTGGAGACCTTCCTCGGCGAACTCCTCGGCGCGGGCTTCGTCCTGGAACGCCTCCTGGAACCCCGCGCCACGGAGGAGGCCCGCTCGGTCGACGAGCGCCGCCACGCCAAGACCCACCAGCAGCCCACCTTCCTGACCGTCAGGCTCCGCCGCCCGTAGGGAACTCCGTTGTGAGGCGGCTGCGGAGAGTGCGGCGGCTGTGTCGTGGGAGGGTGGCGGGGTTCGCCGTTGTCGTCGTTGTTGCCGGTATCCGTCGGGAGGACCTCTCATGGCCGTCATCCACCACACCGAGCTCAAGCCGGGCAAGCTGGAGCTGCTCGCCGCCTGGCTTCCGACGCGGGAGTGGTACCGGGGTGAAGCAGGCGGCGGTGCCGGGCTGCGGCTGGAGAAGGCCGGGGGTTTCCGGCTCGACGATCCCGCGGGTGAGGTCGGGATCGAGTTCATGGTGGTCAGCGACGGGGCCGCGGCAGGCGGGGCGACCGCCTACCTCGTACCGCTCACCTACCGCGGGGCCCCGCTCGCCGGGGCCGAGGACGCGCTCGTCGGCACCATGGAGCACGGGGTGCTCGGGAAGCGGTGGGCGTACGACGGCTGTCACGACCCCGTCATGACAGCCCAGTTGGCGGCCCTCCTGGAGGGGCGGGTGCAGGCGCAGGACCAGAACGAGAGCGACCGGCCGGCCGAGGGCGTGTCCGTAGCCGCGTACGACGGCCCCCGGATCGGGGCGCTCACGGCGGCGGACGACGCGGAGGGCACCGTCTTGACCGCGGGCCCGGCCGGGGTGGCGATCCGGGTCCGGCGGGTGCTCGGGGCGGGCGCGGGGGAGAGCAGGGAGGACGCTGGTGAGCTGGGGCGGGTCAGTGCTCCCTGGGCGCACCCCGACGGCAGCAGGCCGCTCGCCGTGTTCGCCACCGTCGGCCGCCTCTGAGGGGGCCGGGCCGCTCACGGCCTGGGCTGCCGCTTCCACTCCGACGAGAGCAGGCCGAGGTAGACCTCGTCCAGGAACTCGCCCATCACCCAGGCCGAGGAGCGCAGGACGCCCTCGCGGACGAAGCCGTTGCGCTCGGCGGAGCGCAGCATGGCGGTGTTGTCCGCGAGGGTCTCGATCTGGAGGCGGTGCAGGCTGCGGACGACGAAGCCGTAGTGGCACAGGACCCCGACCACGTCCGTGCCGTAGCCCTTGCCGCGGGCGGCGGGGAACAGGCCGAGGCCGAGGTGCGCGGACCGGCTGTGGGTGTCGATGCCCCAGAAGGTGGCGGTGCCGATCAGCGAGCCGCCGTCCAGTTCCACGACGGAGAACCGGACGTTGTCCTGGTCCGATGCGTCCGGCATGAAGCGCGAATCGTCGGCGGGGGAGGACGGCCGCCAGGGCGCGGCCTCGGCGCGCGAGCTGTTGACCACGTCGTCGTAGAGCTGGGTGCGCAGGGCCGGTACGTCTTCCTCGTATCGGGCGCGGAGCCCGACTGCATTGCCTCGGAGCATGCACGTTTCCTATCCGGGCGGCCGGGTCGGCAGCAAACGAAATACCGGGCCGGGGCAGCGACCGAAGCGACCGAAGCGACTCAAGGCGGGACATGCCTTGACGGGGTGGGGGTGCTCGTGGTGACTTCAGAGGCGGGTTCAGATTAGGCCAAAGCGGACTTTCTCGGGCATGTTGGTGGGGTGTGTCGCGAGTGCGGGGGAGGGTTCGGTCGCTGCGGACCATGGCTGTGACGTGCAGAAAGATGACCGGACTGTCACAACATCGGTTCGGCGGAACAGTTCCGGGCCTCCGCGCATCTTGGAGGGCGGAGGGTCTTTCCGGCCCTGGTGGACGTATCCGTGAGCAAGGCTGGGCTGGGATGACTGCGACGACGAACAAGACTTCAGGGCTGCCGGAGCGGGCGCCGGGGCCGGCGGCGGGCTCGGATGCGGATGCGGGCACGGGTACGGGTACGGCTTCCGATGCGGGTGCGGGTGCGGGTGCGGGTGCGCCGAAGGATCCGCGGGTGCCCGTGGAGAGGCAGCCGCAGCCTGAGGAAGCGCCGGAGGGGAAGGGCGTGGCGGCCGGTGAGCCCGAGCCCGAGCCGGAGCCGGAGCCGGAGGCTGACCCCGAGCCGGAGCCGGAGCCGGAGGCTGACCCCGAGCCGGAGCCGGAGCCGGAGGCTGACCCCGATCCGGAGCCGCAGCCGGAGCCGGAGGTTGGCCCCGAGCCGGAGACCGAGCCGGAGGCTGAGCCCGCCCCCGAGTCCGAGACGCCCGAGGCTGAGCCGGCCCCCGAGCCCAAGGCCCCCGAGTCCGAGACGCCCGAGCCCAAGGCCCCCGAGCCGAAGGCCCCCGAGTCCGAGGCGCCCGAGTCCGAGGCGCCCGAGCCGAAGGCCCCCGAGTCCGAGGCGCCCGAGCCCGAGGCCCCCGAGTCCGAGGTGCCCGGACGGCGGCCCTCGTGGGCGCGGGGTGGCGCCGAGAGTGAGTCGGAGCGGACCAGTACGCTCGTGCCGCTCCGCGACCTCGACGCTCCCACCAGGGCGTTTGCGGCGCCCGCGGTACCCGTGCCCGCAGCCGTGCCCGTACCCGCGCCGGCCGGGGCACAGGCCCCCGCCCCCGCGGCCCTCGACCTGCTCGCGCAGCTGACCAACACCCCGCCCCCGGCCGAGACCCCGCGCCGGACCGCGGTGCGGCGGGTCAAGGTGTGGACGCCCGTACTACTGCTGCTCGCCGGTGCCTTCACCGGGGCGCAGATGCTGCGGCCGCTGCCCGAGGTGCGGTTGGTGGCGGACGCGCAAGTGCACACCGTGCCGGGGCAGTTCGAGATCCCGTGGCCCGCAAAGGGGCAGGGTGCGGTACGGATCGCCGGGTCCGGGACCATCGGGACCTTCGGGGAGCAGAAGCCGGTGCCCACGGCCAGCGTCGCGAAGATCATGACGGCGTACGTGGTGCTCAAGGACCACCCCCTGCGCAAGGGGCAGGACGGCCCCGGCATCGAGGTCGACGCGAAGACCGTCGCCCAGGGCGACTCCAAGGACGAGTCCCGGATCACGGGGCTGCGCGCGGGCGATACGTTCAGCCAGCTCGACATGCTCAAGATGCTGATGATCCCCTCGGGGAACAACGTCGCCCGCCTGCTGGCCCGTTGGGACACGGGAAGCGATACCGAAGAGGTCTTCGTGCAGCGGATGAACGCCGCCGCCAAGCAGCTCGGCATGGCCGACACCGTCTACACCGACCCCAGCGGCCTGGACAAGGGCACCGTCAGCACGGCCGCCGACCAGCTCAAGCTGGCCGAGGCGGTGATGAAGAACGAGGTCTTCCGGTCCGTCGTGAGCCTGCCCGACGCCGAGATCGAGAACCTCTCCGAGCGGCTCGTCAACAACAACTCCCTGCTGAGCGCGAGGGAGTTGAGCATTCGCGGTATCAAGACCGGTTCGAGCACCCCGGCCGGCGGGGCCCTGGTCTGGGCCGGCTACAAGTCGGTCGGGGACGAGACCCCGCTGATCCTGGGCACCCTCATGGACCAGCGGGCGGACGGGCCCGACCCGAACGCCACCCGCAGTCTGGAACTGGTGCTGGCCAACAGCAGGAAGGTCGTCGAAGCGGTCCGCGGGGCGCTGGCCCCGGCGCAGGTGCTCCGCAAGGGGCAGACCGTGGGCCACGTGGACGACGGCCTCGGCGGCCGCACCCCGCTGGTCGCGGGGAAGGACCTGAAGCTCGTCGGTACGCCGGGCCAGCGGCTGCGCCTGAGCCTGGGCACCGCGGGGCCGGACGGCACGGCAGGCGGCGGTGTGCCGCACGCGGCCGCGGCCGGTACGCAGGTCGGGGTGCTCACCGTGGGGGAGGGGGCCGGGGCGCGCACCGTACCCGTCGTCCTCGGCAGGGACCTGGCCGAACCCTCCTTCGGGACCCGCCTCACCCGCCTCGGCTGACCGGCCCCGGCGGGTCAGCCCGGTCCTGATCCCGATCCTGAACCGGCCCCCGGCGGGTCCTCGCCCGTGAGGCCGTCGACGGACTCGCGGATCAGGTCGGCGTGGCCGGCGTGCCGGGCGTACTCCTCGACCAGGTCGAGGAGGATGCGGCGGAGGTTGGGGCGCTCGCCGCTGCGGGTGGTGTACGCGCCGAGCTGCTCCAGCCCGCCCGTACGGAGCGCCTCCGCGACGACGGCGCGGGAGCGGTCCACCGACTCCCGCCACAGCGCGCGGAGTTGCTCCGGGGTGTCCCCGGCGGCCGACCGGTAGTCCCCGTCGGGGGTGCGGTCCCAGTCGACGGAGTCCCAGGGAGCGCCGACGGGGACGCCGAGCCACAGCCGGGCGAAGTAGCCGTCCTCCACGTGCGCCAGGTGCTTCAGCAGCCCGCCCAGCGTGAGGGCGGACGCGCCCACCGTGGCCCGGAGCCCGGCGGCGTCCAGGCCGGAGCACTTCCAGGCCAGGGTGGCCCGCTGGCGTTCGAGGGCGCCGAGGACGGCGGCGGCCTCGGTGCCGGCGAGCGGGGGTTCCGGCCAGGCGCCGGCCGCGGTGTCGGTGTCGGGATCGGTCACGGGTGCACGTTAGCGAAGGGGGTCCGCGCCCCCGCCCAGGGTGCCGCGCAGCAGGGCCGCCTCCTCGTCCAGGTGGTGCAGCAGCGCCTTCAGGGCGGGGGTGCGGGTGCGGTGGGCGGCCTCCGTGGTGCCGACGGTGCGGCCCACCGACGGGAGGTCCACCGGCAGGGCCGCCAGGCGCTCGTCCTCGCGCAGCACCAGCTCGGGCAGCAGCGCCACCATGTCGGTCTGGAGCAGCAGGGCCCGCATGGTCAGGATGGACGTGCACTCGACGCGGTCCGCGGGCAGGTCCAGGCCGCGTTCCACGAACAGCGCGGCCAGCTCCCGGCGCAGCGCGGTCTGCTCCACGGGCAGGATCCACGGGTGGGTGAGCGCGGCCGCCAGGGTGGGCGGCTCCGCGGCCGCATCCAGCAGCGGGTGCCCCGTACGGACCGCCAGCATGATGCCCTCCCGGTACAGCAGCCGCTGGTGCAGCCGCTCGCCGTCCGCCGGCGCCGGGCCCACGCGGCCCACGATCACGTCCAGCTCCCCGCCGAGCAGGGCCGGGTGGAGCACGTCGGGGGTGCCCTCGCGGACCACCACCGTCAGCCGCGGGCGCTCCCGCTTCAGGCGGGCGATCGCGCGCGGGATCAGCACGTTCGCGCCGGCCAGCAGGGTGCCGACCGTCACCGTGCCCTCGTGGCCCTGCCGCAGCCCCTCCAGGTGCTCCCCGGCCCGGCGGACCTCGGTGATCACCGCCCGCGCGTGACCGGCCAGCGCCTCGCCGTAGACCGTGGGCCGCATCCCGCGCGGTTCGCGCACGAACAGCGGCAGGTCGGCCAGGGCCTCCAGCTCGCGCAGGGTGCGGGTGGCCGCGGGCTGGGTGAGGTGCAGGCTCTCCGCCGCCCGCGCCACACCGCCGTACTGCACCACGGCGACCAGCAGCGTCAGGTGCCGGAACTTCAGCCGGCCGTCCAGCAGGTCCATGTCCTGGGGCTCCTTCCCCGGGGCCGGGTGACTCCACGCCGTGCGGCGGCCCGGTGTCCGCGCACTCTCCCATACCGGTTCCGGTATGGGAACCACCCCCTTTGGCATTGGTTCGGCATACCCGAGTCGGCGCATGATGTCCGCACGCTCCGGGGCCACAGAACCGAACACCCCGGCCAGGCAAGGGAGGTCTGCAAGGTGAGCGCACCTGTGCAGCAGGACGCGCGCAGCGACGCGCAGCACCGCGCGAGGCTCGTGCGGCACTACGTGGGAGGGGAGTTCGACGCCACCGGCGAGCCGTTCCCGCTCGTCGACCCGGTCAGCGGGCGCCCCGCGGGTGTGCTGCCCGCCGCCCCCGCCGAACTGGTCGACCGCGCGGTGCGCGCCGCCCGGGGGGCGCTGCGCGGGCCCTGGGGCTCGTACGCCCCCGCCGACCGCTCGCGGGTGCTGCACCGCATCGCCGACGGCATCGAGCGCCGCTTCGAGGAGTTCGTCGCCGCCGAGTGCGCCGACACCGGCAAGCCGCGCGAGCTCGCCGCCTCCGTCGACATCCCGCGCGCCGTCGCCAACTTCCGTGCGTACGCCGACCTGCTCGCCGGGCGCAGCGAGCGGTCCTGGCACACCGAGACCCCCGACGGGCGCGGCGCCCTCAACTACACCGTGCGCAAGCCGCTCGGCGTGGTCGCGGTCGTCTCCCCCTGGAACCTGCCCCTGCTGCTCCTGACCTGGAAGGTCGCCCCCGCCCTGGCCATGGGCAACGCGGTGGTCGCCAAGCCCTCCGAGCTGACCCCCGGCACGGCCTGCCTGCTCGCCGAGGTGACCGCCGAGGCCGGACTGCCCGCGGGCGCCTTCAACCTGGTCCACGGCCCGGGCGCGAACGCCGCCGGCCAGTGGCTGACCGAGAACCCCGGCGTGGACGCCGTCGCCTTCACCGGCGAGTCCGGCACCGGCACGACGATCATGCGGGCCGCCGCCGCCCGGCTCGCTCCCGTCTCCTTCGAACTGGGCGGCAAGAACGCCGGACTCGTCTTCGCCGACGCCGACCTGGACCGGGCCGTCGCCGGAACCGTCCGCTCCGCCTTCACCCACAGCGGGCAGGTCTGCCTCTGCACCGAGCGGCTGTACGTCGAGCGCCCCGTCTTCGAGGAGTTCGCCGCCCGGCTCGCGGAGGAGGCCCGCGGGCTGAGCGGGTACGGGCCCATGGTCTCGGCCGCCCACCGCGACAAGGTCCTCGGCTACCTGGACCGCGCGGCCGCCGACGGACAGGTCCTCGCGGGCGGCGGCGTACCGCGCTTCGGGGACGACCGCGACGGAGGCTTCTGGGTCGAGCCCACCGTGCTGGCCGGACTCCCCGAGGACCACCCGGCCGTCCGGGAGGAGATCTTCGGGCCCGTCGTCCACCTGGCCCCCTTCGACACCGAGGAGGAGGCCCTCGCCCTCGCCAACGCCGGGCCCTACGGGCTGGCCGCGACCGTGTGGACCGGCGACCTCGCCCGCGCCCACCGCGTCGCCCCCGCCCTGGAGGTGGGCATCGCCTGGGTCAACACCTGGAACCTGCGCGACCTGCGCACCCCCTTCGGCGGGGTCAAGGCCTCCGGGATCGGCCGCGAGGGCGGCGACCACTCCCTCGACTTCTTCTCCGAGCCCATGAACGTGTGCGTGAAGCTGTGAAGACTCCCCGCCCCCACGACACCGCCGGTACCGCCGCAGCCGCGCCCCCCGCCCCCGAAGCCGTGGCGCAAGCCGCCGCCCGGATCGAGGAGGCGCACCGGACCGGCGTCCCCTGCGCCCCCGTACGCGACCTCCTCCCGGCCGGGGACCTGGACGCCGCGTACGCCGTCCAGGACCTGATCACCCGCCGCCGCCTCGCCCGCGGCCGCCGGATCACCGGCTGGAAGACCGGCCTGACCTCCACCGTCGTACAGCGCCAACTCGGAGTGGACACACCCGATTTCGGTGCCCTGCTCGACGACACCGCGGTCCCCGACGGCGCCGACCTGCCCTGGGGGGCGGTCCTCCAGCCCAAGGCCGAGGCGGAGGTCGCCCTCGTCCTCGAACGGGACCTCGGGCACGAGCGCCACACCGTCGCCGACCTGATCCGGGCCACCGCCTTCGCGCTGCCCGCCATCGAGATCGTCGGCAGCCGCATCCGCGACTGGGACATCACGGCCGTGGACACCGTCGCCGACAACGCCTCCAGCGGCGCGTACGTCCTCGGCGGCCGCCCCGTACCCCTGTGCGACCTGGACCTGCGCACCGCCGGCATGGTCCTGGAGCGGCGCGGCGAGCCCGTCTCCACGGGCGCGGGGGCCGCCTGCCTGGGCCATCCGCTGAACGCCGCGCTCTGGCTCGCCGACACGCTCGTACGCCTCGGGCAGCCCTTGCGGGCGGGGGACACCCTGCTGACCGGCGCGCTCGGACCGATGGTGGCCGTGGCCCCCGGCGACGTGCTCGAAGCGCGCATCGAAGGGCTCGGCTCGGTCCGCGCGGCCTTCGGAAGAGACCCGCAGGAGAAGGGAGGGGACATCTGATGGGCACCCGTACGGAGATCCCGGACACCGCCGCCCTCGCCGAGCGGCTCGACGCGGCCGCGCTGGGCGCCCGCACCCTCCCCGGCGGGTCCACCGGGCTGGCCACCACGGCGGAGGCGTACGCCGTCCAAGCCGCCCTGGTGGCGCGGCGGACGGCCCGCGGGGAGCGGATCACCGGGTTCAAACTCGGGTTCACCAGCCTCGCCAAGATGCGCCAGATGGGGGTGTCCGACCTCATCCACGGCCGGATCACCG
Organism: Streptomyces sp. NPDC038213; assembly: GCF_055600495.1. Classification (NCBI taxonomy): domain Bacteria; kingdom Bacillati; phylum Actinomycetota; class Actinomycetes; order Kitasatosporales; family Streptomycetaceae; genus Streptomyces; species Streptomyces sp. NPDC038213. The sequence goes on along the minus strand of NZ_JBVJYM010000040.1, from coordinate 37,856 downwards.
ACCGCATGGAGATCCCGGACGGCGGCCGGTGCGCGCTCGCCGGGCTGATCCACCCGCGCGTCGAGCCCGAGCTCGCCTTCCTGCTCGGCTCCCCGCTGCGGCCCGGCGGCGACCCGGCGGCCGCGGTCGCCGCGGTGGCCCCCGCGCTGGAGGTCATCGACTCGCGCTACGACGGCTTCGCCTTCTCGCTGCCCGAGGTCATCGCGGACAACACCTCCGCCGCCCGGTACGCCGTGGGCCCCTGGTCCGCGCCGGGGCACCCGGACCGGCTCGCCAACCTCGGCGTGCTCCTCGAACTCGACGGCCGCCCGGCCCAGTCCGGGTCCACCGCCGCCATCCTCGGCCACCCCCTGCGGGCCCTGGCCGCCGCGGCCCGGCTCGCCGGGGAGCTGCCCGCCGGGACCGTGGTCCTCGCGGGGGCCGCCACCGCCGCCGTACCCCTGACCCCGGGGACGCACGTACGCGCCGAGGTCGACGGGCTCGGCACCGTCCAGTTCACCGTCGCCGCCGGCGCGGACGCTCCGGCTGCCGCCGACGCGGGCGCCGGCACGGCCCCCCGGGGGTCCGCATGATCGTCCCCGGTGCCGCGCAGCCCCGCGGCCGCTTCCCCCACCTGCGCCGCGCCGGAGACCTCGTGTACGTCTCCGGCACCAGCTCCCGCCGCCCCGACGGCAGTTTCGCCGGGGCCGCGGCCGACCCGATGGGCGTCACCGACCTCGACGTCCGCGTCCAGACCCGCGCCGTCATCGAGAACATCGCCGCGCTGCTCGCAGCCGTCGGCGGCGGGCTCGACGACCTCGTGTCCGTGACGGCGTACCTGGTCAGCATGAACGACTTCGGCGGCTACAACGAGGTCTACGCCGAGTACTTCGACGAGAGCGGACCGACGCGCACCACCGTCGCCGTCCACCAGCTCCCGCACCCCCACCTGCTGATCGAGATCAGCGCCGTGGCCCACGTCCCGCACCACCGGCACCACCGGCAGCACGAGCAGGAGCTCCACCCGTGACCATGTCCCCCTTCAACCTCCACGCCTGGATCGAGGAGCACCGCCACCTCCTCAAGCCCCCCGTCGGCAACGTCCAGGTCTGGCAGGACGCCGACCTGATGGTGACCGTCGTCGGCGGCCCCAACCGCCGCACCGACTTCCACGACGACCCGATCGAGGAGTTCTTCTACCAGCTCAAGGGCGACATGGTGCTGCGCGTCATGGACGCCGAGGGCGAGCCGCCGCGGGACGTCCACATCCGCGAGGGCGACGTGTTCCTGCTGCCGCCCCACGTCCGGCACTCCCCGCAGCGCCCCGAGGAGGGCAGCATCGGCCTCGTCGTGGAGTTCGCCCGCCCGCAGGGCAGCCTCGACGCCTTCGAGTGGTACTGCATGGACTGCCACCGACTGGTCCACCGCAGCGAGGTCCAGCTCACCTCGATCGTCGACGACCTGCCGCCCGTCTTCGGCGCCTTCTACGCCGACGAGCAGGCCCGCACCTGCGGGCACTGCGGGGCCCTGCACCCCGGCCGCGAGTGGCCCGAGGCGCTGCGCCCGCGGACCCGCCGGGACGGGGCGGGCGCATGACCGTCGTCGACACCCACGCGCACGTCTTCCCCGAGATCACCCGCGCCGAGTCCCTGCGGATCACCGGCTCCGACGAGGGCCCCTGGCTGCGCACCACCGACGGGCCCGGCACCGGGATGATGATGGCGGGGGACCGCGAGTACCGGCCCGTGCGCCGCACCCTGTGGGACCCCGCCGAGCGGGTCGCCGACCTCGACCGGCTCGGGGTGGACGTACAGGTCCTCTCCAGCACCCCCCTGATGTTCGGGTACGGGCTGCCCGCCGACCGGGCCGCCGACTGGTGCCGCACGGTCAACTCCCGCATCCTCCAGTACAGTGCGCACGCCCCCGGCCGGCTCGCCCCGCTCTGCCAGGTCCCCCTCCAGGACACCGCGGCCGCCTGCGAGGCGGTCACCGAGGCCATGGGCCAGGGCTTCCGCGGGGTGCACATCGGCAACCACCTCGGCGACCGCGACCTCGACCACGGCGCCCTGCTGGAGTTCCTCGCGCACTGCGCCGACGAGGACGCCGCCGTCCTCGTCCACCCCTGGGACCTGCCCTCCGGCCCCCGCCACTCCCGCTACATGCTCGCCTGGCTGGCCGGCATGGCCGCCGAGACGCACCTGACGATCCTCTCGCTGATCCTGTCCGGGGCCTTCGAGAAGCTGCCCGCCTCCCTGCGGCTGATGTTCGCGCACGGCGGCGGCAGCTTCCCCTACCTCCTCGGGCGCGCCGACAACGCCTGGCACCGCCGCGACCTGGTGCGCGCCGACAGCCCGCAGCCCCCGTCCGCGTACACCGGCCGCTTCTCCGTGGACTCGGCCGTCTTCGACCCGGGCGCGCTGCGCCTGCTCGTGGACGTCATGGGCGCCGAGCGGGTGCTGCTCGGCTCCGACCACCCCTTCCCCCTGGGCGAGGAGCAGATCGGCCGGCTGGTGCGCGAGAGCGCGCTGAGCGCGGCCGAGCGGGAGGCCGTGCTCGGCGGCAACGCCGTCCGGTTCTTCGGCCTCACCGGCCCCGTGGAGGAACCCGCGACCGCCCCCGGGAAGGAGAGCGTGCGATGAAGGCCGCCGTCATAGGCTCCGGGAACATCGGCACCGACCTGCTGATCAAACTGGTCCGCGGGTCCGGAGCGGTCACCGCCGCCGCCCTGATCGGGATCGACCCCGACTCCGAAGGGCTCGCCCGGGCCCGCCGCCTCGGGGTCCCCACCAGCGCCGACGGGGTGGGCGGGCTGATCGCCATGGACGGTTTCGAGGACATCGGGGTGGTCTTCGACGCCACCTCCGCCGCCGCCCACCGCGCCAACGCCGCCGCCCTCGCCCCGTACGGCAAGACGCTGGTCGACCTCACCCCGGCCGCCCTCGGCCCGTACGTGGTCCCGCCCGTGAACCTGGACGCGCGCCTGGACGCGTCCGACGCGCCCGCTGGTACCGGCGGGCGCAACCTCAACATGGTCACCTGCGGCGGCCAGGCCACCATCCCCGTCGTCGCCGCCGTCTCCCGCGTCACCCCCGTGCACTACGCCGAGATCGTCGCCTCCATCGCCTCCCGCTCCGCCGGGCCCGGCACCCGCGCCAACATCGACGAGTTCACCGAGACCACCGCCCGCGCCATCGAGCAGGTCGGCGGCGCCGCCCTGGGCAAGGCCGTCATCGTGCTCAACCCCGCCGAGCCCCCGCTGCTCATGCGCGACACCGTGCACTGCATCACCGGCGACTGCGACACCGCCGCGGTCGCCGCGTCCATCGAGGAGATGGCCGCGTCGGTCGCCGCGTACGTACCCGGCTACCGGCTCAAGCAGCGGCCGCAGTTCCGCACCCTCGCCGCCGACGACCCCCTCACCGGCCTCGCCGGCGGCGGCCGCCTGCTCGTCTCCGTCTACCTGGAGGTCGAGGGCGCGGCCCACTACCTGCCCGCCTATGCCGGAAACCTCGACATCATGACCTCCGCCGCGCTGCGCACGGCCGAGCGCCTCGCCGAACGCGCCGCCGCCCGCACCGCCGCGCGCCCCTCCGAACGGAGCCCGGCCCGATGACCCGCGTCTACGTCCAGGACGTCACCCTGCGCGACGGCATGCACGCCGTCTCCCACCGCTACACCACCGACCAGGTACGCGCCATCGCCGCCGCCCTCGACGCGGCCGGCGTGGACGCCGTCGAAGTCGCCCACGGCGACGGCCTGTCCGGCTCTTCCGTCACCTACGGGCCCGGCGCCCACACCGACTGGGAATGGCTCGAAGCCGCCGCCGGCGTACTGGAGCGCGCCCGCCTCACCACCCTCCTGCTGCCCGGCATCGGCACCGCGGCCGACCTGCGCCGCGCCCACGCCCTCGGCGTCACCTCCGTCCGCGTGGCCACCCACTGCACCGAGGCCGACATCTCCGCCCAGCACATCGGGCTCGCCCGCGAACTCGGCATGGACGTCTCCGGCTTCCTGATGATGTCCCACCTCGCCGAACCCGCCGAACTCGCCCGCCAGGCACAGCTCATGGAGTCCTACGGCGCCCACTGCGTGTACGTCACCGACTCCGGCGGCCGGCTCACCATGGACGGGGTCCGCGACCGCGTCCGCGCCTACCGCGAACTCCTCGACCCCGAAACCGAGATCGGCATCCACGCCCACCACAACCTCGGCCTGGGCGTGGCCAACAGCATCACCGCCGTCGAAGCGGGCGCCCACCGCGTCGACGCCTCCCTCGCCGGACAGGGCGCGGGCGCCGGGAACGCCCCGCTGGAGCCCGTGATCGCCGTCCTCGACCTGATGGGCCGGGAGCACGGCTGCGCCCTCTTCCCCCTGATGGACGCCGCCGAGAGCCTCGTACGGCCCACCCAGGACCGGCCCGTGCGCGTCGACCGCGAGACGCTGACCCTCGGCTACGCCGGGGTGTACTCCAGCTTCCTGCGGCACGCCGAGGCCACCGCCGCCCGGCACGGGCTCGACACCCGCGACCTGCTCGTCGAGGCGGGCCGCCGCCGGCTCGTCGGCGGACAGGAGGACCTGCTCGCCGACATCGCCCTCGACCTGGGCGCCCGCCCGGCCGCCGTACCCGAAGGCGCCGCCCCCGCCGGTCCCGCCGCCGGCACCCGAACCGCCCCTCCGTGTACCGAGGACGTACCCGCATGCTGAACCACCGCGCCGCCGCACTCGACTCCACCGACCCCCTCGCCCCCGTACGCGGGCGCTTCACCCTCCCCAAGGGCGTCGTCTACCTCGACGGGAACTCCCTCGGCGCCCTCCCCGCGGCCGTGCCCGCCGCCGTCGAGGACGCCGTACACCGCCAGTGGGGCACCGACCTGATCCGCTCCTGGAACGCCAACGGCTGGTGGGAGGCCCCGCTGCGCACCGGCGACGCCATCGGCCGGCTCATCGGCGCCGCCCCCGGCCAGACCGTCGCCGGGGACTCCACCAGCGTCCAGCTCTTCAACACCCTGCTCGCCGCCGCCCGGCTGCGCCCCGGCCGGCCCCTGCTGCTGACCGACCCCGACCACTTCCCCACCGACCAGTACGTCGCCGACTCCGTCGCCCGGCTGCTCGGGCTGGAGGTCCGCCGGGTACCGGCCCGCGAGGCCGCCGCGGTGCTGGCCGCCGAGGGGGACCGGGTCGCCGTCGCCGCGTACGCACCCGTCGACTACCGCACCGGAGAGCTGTACGACACGGCGGCCCTGACCGCCGCCGCGCACGCCGCCGGGGCCCTCGCGCACTGGGACCTGTGCCACGCCGCGGGCGCGCTGCCCGTCGAACTGGACGCCATCGGGGCCGACTTCGCCGTCGGGTGCGGGTACAAGTACCTCTCCGGCGGACCCGGCGCCCCCGCCTTCGCGTACCTCGCCCACCGCCACCAGCAGGCCTTCGACCACCCGGTCACCGGCTGGCACGGACACGCCGAGCCCTTCGCCATGTCGGGCACGTACGCCCCCGCCCCCGGCATCGCCCGCGCCCGCATCGGCACCCCGCCGCTGCTCTCCCTGATCGCCCTCGAAGCGGCGCTGACCGCCTTCGACGGGGTGGACATGGCCGACGTGCGCACCAAGAGCCTGTCCCTGACCGGCTTCTTCCAGGAGTGCGCCGACGAACTCCTCGACGGGCTCGGCTTCACCATGGCCACCCCGCGCGACCCCGCCCGCCGCGGCAGCCAGGTCGCCCTGCGCCACCCCGAGGCGTACCCGCTGGTCGCGGCCCTCACCGCCCGCGGGGTCATCGGCGACATGCGCGCCCCCGACCTGCTGCGCTTCGGGTTCAACGCCCTCTACCTCACCCACGCGGACGTCCTGCACGCCGTCCGCGAGCTGCGCGAGGTCGCGGTCACCGGCGCCCACCGGGCCCCGGCCTTCCAGGACCGCCCGACCGTCACCTGAGCACCCCCCTCCCCACCGCCGAGCCCTCCCGAGGTCCCCCATGCGATCCCTGCGTACCAGAGCCGCACTCGCCACGGCCGTGGCGGCCGCCGCCACGGCCACCCTGCTCGTCCCCGGCGCGACCGGCGCCACCGGTTCCGCCGCCGCCACGGGTCCGGCCGCCACCGCCGCCGACCCGCACATCCCCGACGCCTGCCAGGACCGCCGCCCCGGCCCCGCCGACCCCGGCGCGTACGGGATGCAGCTCGACGGCAGCTTCCGCCACCCCTCCCTCACCCCCGTGGACGAGGAGCACGAGCACTCCTTCCCCGGCCGCAACAAGGAGTACGACACCCGCTCCTACATCAAGAACATGAAGGTCGAAGCCGCCTACGAGGGACCGGACTTCACCCCCGACCTCTTCCACACCTGGCAGAACGTGGTCGACTTCGACGGCCGCCGCTACCTCTTCCAGTACGACCGCTCCGAGGGCCGCGTCTACGACGTCACCGACGTGAAGAAGGTCCGGGTCGTCGAGAAGCTCAGCCGCGGGGACGTCGGCGGCGACGAGACGAAGGCCAACGGCTCCTGGGCCGCCCACGACTACTGGGGAGCCTCCACCATCCAGTGGAACAGGAAGCTCAACGCCTACGTCATGGTGCAGAGCTTCGAGGGCAAGCGGCAGATCTCCGAGCTGAAGGACGACCCGGCCCGCGACAAGTACAACAACCCCGAAGGGGTCCGCAAGCTCCGCGCGAAGCCCGGCCTCAAGGGCTTCAAGGTCTACCGCCTCGACGGCCCCCGCAAGAAGGACTGGAAGCTCCTCGCCACCGTCTCCACCGACTCCACCCAGAAGGACCCCCTGAAGTCCGACCCGGCCGCGGCCCAGCAGGGCTCCGGGTCCCTGGACGTCCCGTACTGGACCGGCGGGAAGTACATGTTCCTGGCCACCGCCCCCGACGACAGCTACTCCGGCACCGAGTACCCCACCAACCTCCACTCCGCCGGCTACCAGTCCTGGGACATGTCCGACCCCGCGCACCCCCGGCTCCTCGACACCTGGCACCTGCCCGGCCAGCGCACCGGCGAGGACGCCGCCTACCGCGCCAACCCCCGCTGCGGGAACCGCACCAGCTGGATGGGCGCGCGGATGCCGCTCTTCCTGCCCAGGCCCGTGGAGCAGGGCGGCCGCTACGCCTTCGCCGCGATGGGCGGGTACGGGCTCACCGTCCTCGACGTCTCGGACCCGGCCGACATGAAGGCCGTCGGCCACCTCGACCTGCCGCCGTCCGTCGCCGGCACCGAGGGAGACAACATCGACGTCTCGCAGTACGAGAAGACCGGGCTGGTCTACTACTCCGGCTACCCGCTCACCGAGGACTGCTACGAGCCGTACAAGGACGTCTACCAGATCGACGCGAAGGACCCGCGCAAGCCCCGCATCGTCGGCACCCTGCCCCGCCCGGTGCCGCCCCGCGCCGCCGGGATCGCGGACTTCTGCCAGCGCCGCGGCAGCTTCGGCCCCAAGCGCACCGGCTACTACACCAACCCCGGCCGGCACGACGCCGGAGTCCTCGGCTACGGGTTCTACAACGCGGGCGTCCAGTTCTTCGACGTCAGCGACCCGGCCCGCCCCCGGGTCGAGGCCTACTTCGTCCCGAAGGCCTACGGCCCGGACACCCCCGAGTACGCGTACGGGAACCAGACCCACGGCGTGTACGTGGAATGGGACCGCAACATCGCCTGGGCGCTCACCAACCACGGCATCTACGCCCTGTCCGCACCGAAGGTGCTGGGCAAGCCGCGCCTGACCGCGCCCGAGAAGCCGTTCCGCACCAGCGAGTTCTGAGCCGGCCGGCCCCCTGAGGGGGGCCGCCCCCGCTCCCCTCCGCACGGCGCCCGCCCCGATCCCCTCCCCCCGCTCCCGCACTCCGCGCGCACAGAAGGACGTCCCCGCCATGGCTGCTCCGGAAAGACCCGCCCCCGCGCCCGCCTCCGCCGCTGCTTCCACCCCCGCCGCCGACCCGGGCCCCGGCTCCGCCCCCGCCGCCCCCGGGGAGGGCTCCGGCGGTCTGGTCCGCTCCCTCACCCCCCGCCAGACCACCATGATCGGCCTGGGCTCGGCCCTCGGCACCGGCCTCTTCCTCGGCTCCGGCTCCGCGATATCCGCCGCCGGGCCCGCCGCGATCCTCGCCTACGCCGTCGGTGCGGTCCTCGTCGCCGTCATCGCCGTCCTGCTCGGCGAGATGTCGGCCGCCCACCCCGTCCAGGGCTCCTTCGGCGCCATCGCCCACCGCTACCTCGGCCCCTGGGCCGGGTTCGTCACCCGCTGGACGTACTGGTTCAGCGCCGTGGTCGTGATCGGCACCGAGGTGGTCGCCTCCGCCCTGTACCTCCGCTGGTGGTGGCCCGGGGTCCCCATGACGGGGGCGATCCTCGCCGTCGCGGCGGTGGTCCTCGCGGTCAACGCCATCAACGTGAAGTCCTTCGGGACCACCGAGTTCTGGCTCTCCACGATCAAGGTGACCGCCCTGTGCGCGTTCATCCTGTGCGCGGCGTTCCTCGTGTTCTTCGGCCTGCCGGACGCGGAGGCCACCGGCTTCGCGCACCTCAGCGACGACGGCGGGTTCATGCCGCACGGGGCCAAGTCCGTCTGGATCGCCATGTCCGTGGTCATGTTCGCCTACGCCGGCTTCGAGGTCGTCGCCATCGCCTCCGCCGAGGCCACCGACCCGCAGCGCACCATCCGCACGGCGATGCGCCAGCTCGCCTGGCGGCTGAGCGTCTTCTACGTCCTGTCGATCACCCTGGTCCTGGCCCTGATCCCGTGGCAGCGGCTCGCCGCGGGCGACGGCAGCGTCGAGGCCAGCCCCTTCGTACGGGTCTTCTCCGACGTGGGCGTGCCCGCCGCGGCCACCCTCACCAACCTGGTGGTCCTCATCGCGGCGATCTCCGCCGCCAACGCCCACCTGTACGGGGCCTCCCGGCTCCTGCACTCCCTCGGCCACGACGGCCTGGCCCCGGCCCCGCTGGCCCGGCTGACCGCCCGCGGCGTCCCCGCCGCCGCCCTGGGCGCCTCCACCCTCGGCATCGCGGTCGCCGCCCTGCTCGCCTTCTCCGGGGTCGGCGGGGTCTTCGGGATCCTGATGTCCATCGCCCTGTTCGCGGTGCTGCTGGTCTGGCTGCTGATCCTCGCCTCGTACGTGGCCTTCCGCCGCCACCGGGACGCGCACCCGGAGCAGTTCACCGGCTTCAGCGTCCCCGGCGGACCGGTGCTCGCCCTCGTGGCCGCGGTCGGCGTGCTCGCCGTGGCCGCCACCGCGGTCGAGGTGCCCGACATGCGGCAGGCGGCGGGCGTGGGCCTGGCCTTCACCGCCGTACTGATCGCCGGGTACGGGCTGATCGCGGCCCGCAAGCGCAGGCAGCAGGGCTGACCGGCCCGCAGCGCCCCGGCCGACGGCCGGCTGCCGGGCACCGGCCGCCGGTACCGCGAGCGGATGACCGCCCTTCGGGGGGACGGTCATCCGCTCGCGGCGTTCCGGGCCGCGCGGCCCGGTCAGTGCGCGTCGACGACCTCCACCGCGACCGGGGTCCCGGCCTCCACCGTCCGGCTGACCGTGCACAGCTTGTCGTGGGAGGTCTTCACCGCCCGCGGCAGGATGGCCCGCGCGCGGTCGCCGCCCTCGCCCTCCGGGAAGGCCACCGAGAAGGCCACCCGGAGGTCCTTCATGCTGTTGCCGCCCTCGTCCGCGATCTTGTGCCCGCTGACGTCGAGGGTGAAGGAGCCGGGCTCCGCGTGCCGGCTCGTGGCCGCGTCCACATCGGCGGCCGAGCAGCCCGCGATGGCCGCGAGGAACAGCTCCACCGGGGTGAAGCCCCCGCCGGACCCGGTGCCGAAGGAGAGGGTCTCGCCGCGGGAGTTGGTCGCCGTGAACCGGCCGGGCCCGGTCCGCTCGACGGTGACGGAGCGCAGGGAATCATCAGTCATGGACCCGACGGTAACCCGCGCCGTGCGCCCGTGCGCGCAGCCCCGCCCGCTCCCGCCCCGCGCCGCCGCTCCGAACCGTCCGCCCCCCTTGACCCCGGGACCTGCGACAACGTAGCTTCGGGCGGACCGAGTCGTGGAGCCTGGGAAGGAGGCGACGCCGGATGTCCACCCCCTCCGCAGCGCCGCACCGCCCCGCCCACCAGGTGGCCTGGGCCCCGGGCCGCGTCGCGCACGGCTGCTGAACCAGCCCCCGCCGTACCGGACGTGCCGCTTCCAGGCCCCGGTACTCCGCCGTTTCCGGCCCCGGCAGACCGGTCATCAGTAACCCGTCACCGCTTCTGCTCCCGCACCTGCCGCAGCCGCTGCCCCTGCCACCCTCACGGCACACCCCCGCGCCCGTCCCGGACCGCCGCGCCGCTCCCGGACGCCGCCGCGACCCGTGCCGCGACCGCACGAGAGAGCCCTTCCCCATGGCGACTACGCCCACCAGGTCCACCGCGCACCGCGACGGGGACCGCCCGTGACAGCCCCCCGGATCACCGTCAACGGGGTCGAGACCCCCCTCGCGCCCGCCGCCCCGCACACCACCGCGCTGGACTTCCTGCGCGGCCGCGGCCTCACCGGCACCAAGGAGGGCTGCGCCGAGGGCGAATGCGGGGCCTGCGCCGTCCTGGTCGCCCGCCCCGGCACGGACAAGCCGACCGACTGGGTGGCCGTCAACGCCTGCCTGGTCCCCGCCGCGGCCCTCGACGGCCAGGAGGTCGTCACCTCCGAAGGCCTCGCGACCCCGGGCGCCCCCGGGACGCCGGCCGTACTGCACCCCGTACAGGAGGAGATGGCCGCACGCGGCGGCTCCCAGTGCGGCTACTGCACCCCCGGCTTCGTCTGCAGCATGGCCGCCGAGTACTACCGGCCGGGGCGGTGCGCGCCCGCTGGCGGTGACGGGGCCGCTTGCGGTGCGGACCCCGAGCACGGCCCGAACGGCTTCGACCTGCACGCCCTCAGCGGCAACCTGTGCCGCTGTACGGGCTACCGGCCCATCCGCGACGCCGCGTTCGCCGTCGGCGACCCGGCGGAGGACGACGTACTCGCCCGGCGCCGCGAGGAGCAGCCGCCCGCGCCGGCCCCCACGGCGTACGTCCACGGGGACGGTTCCTTCCTGCGCCCTGCCGACCTGGGCGAGGCCCTGCGGCTGATGGGGGAGCGGCCGGAGGCGGTCGTCGTGGCGGGCAGTACGGACTGGGGGGTGGAGGTCAACATCCGCTCCCGCAGGGCCGGTTGTGTGATCGCCGTGGAGCGGCTGCCCGAACTGCGCGAACTGCGCGAGGGACCCGGCGCCATCGAGATCGGCGCCGCCCTCACCCTCACCGAGATCGAGCGCCGCCTCGACGGCAGCGTCCCGCTCCTCGCCCAGCTCTTCCCGCAGTTCGCCTCCCGCCTCATCCGCAACAGCGCCACCCTCGGCGGCAACCTCGGCACCGGATCGCCCATCGGCGACACCCCGCCGGTCCTGCTCGCGCTGGAGGCCTCCGTGGTCCTCGCCGGGCCCGACGGAGAGCGGGAGGTCCCCCTCGCGGACTACTTCACCGGCTACCGGCAGAGCGTCCGCCGCCCCGGCGAGCTGATCCGCGCGGTCCGCATCCCCCGGCCGCTGTCCCCCGTCACGGCCTTCCACAAGATCGCCAAGCGGAGGTTCGACGACATCTCCAGCGTGGCCGCCGCCTACGCCCTCGACATCGACCCGGCGGACGGCACGGTCCGCCGGGCCCGCATCGGCCTCGGCGGCGTGGCCGCCACCCCCGTACGCGCCCTCGCCACCGAGGCCGCCCTCGAAGGCCGGCCCTGGTCGGCGCAGACCGCGGGGGAGGCCGCCGCGGTGCTCCGCACCGAGGGCACCCCCATGGACGACCACCGGGCCAGCGCCGCCTACCGCGCCGCGATGCTCGGCCAGAGCCTGCTGAAGCTGCACGCCCAGACCACCGAGGCGGTCCCCTCATGAGCCACCTGTCCGCCGTCCCCGAGGGCCCCTCCGTCGGCCTGCCGCTGCCCCACGAGAGCGCCCGCGGACACGTCACCGGCACCGCCCTCTACACCGACGACCTCGTCCACCGCACCAAGGACGTCCTGCACGCCCACCCGGTGCAGGTCATGAAGGCCCGCGGCCGGATCACCGCCCTGCGCACCGCCCCCGCCCTCGCCGTCCCCGGCGTGGTCCGGGTCCTGACCGGCGCCGACGTACCCGGGGTCAACGACGCCGGGATGAAGCATGACGAACCGCTCTTCCCCGACGAGGTCATGTTCCACGGCCACGCCGTGGCCTGGGTGCTCGGCGAGACCCTGGAGGCGGCCCGGCTGGGAGCCGCGGCCGTCGAGGTGGAACTCGAAGAACTCCCGTCAGTGATCACCCTCCAGGAGGCCATCGCCGCCGGGAGCTTCCACGGCGCCCGCCCCGAAATGGCCACCGGCGACACGGCCGCGGGCTTCGCCGCCTCCGCGCACGTCTTCACCGGCGAGTTCCAGTTCTCCGACCAGGAGCACTTCTACCTCGAAACGCACGCCGCGCTCGCGCACATCGACGAGGGCGACCAGGTCTTCGTCCAGAGCAGCACCCAGCACCCCTCCGAAACCCAGGAGATCGTGGCCCACGTCCTGGGCCTGCACAGCCACGAGGTCACCGTCCAGTGCCTGCGCATGGGCGGCGGCTTCGGCGGCAAGGAGATGCAGCCGCACGGCTTCGCCGCCGTCGCCGCCCTCGGCGCCAAGCTCACCGGCCGCCCGGTCCGCCTGCGCCTGACCCGCACCCAGGACCTCACCATGTCCGGCAAGCGGCACGGCTTCCACGCCTCCTGGAAGATCGGTTTCGACACCGAGGGCCGCATCCAGGCCCTCGAAGCCGTCCTCACCGCCGACGGCGGCTGGAGCCTCGACCTGTCCGAACCGGTCGTCGCCCGCGCCCTGTGCCACATCGACAACACGTACTGGATCCCCAACGCCCGCGTCACCGGCCGCATCGCCAAGACCAACAAGGTCTCCAACACCGCCTTCCGCGGTTTCGGCGGCCCCCAGGGCATGCTGGTCATCGAGGACGTCATGGGCCGCTGCGCCCCGCTCCTCGGACTGGACCCGGCCGAGCTGCGGGAGCGCAACTTCTACCGGCCCGGCCAGTGCACCCCGTACGGACAGCCGGTCCGCCACCCCGAGCGGATCACCACCGTCTGGGAACAGGTCCGCGCCGACGCCCGCATCGCCGAACGCGAGCGCGAGATCGCCGAGTTCAACGCCGCCCACCCGCACACCAAGCGGGCCCTCGCCGTCACCGGCATCAAATTCGGCATCTCCTTCAACCTCACCGCCTTCAACCAGGGCGGCGCCCTCGTCCTCATCTACAAGGACGGCTCGGTCCTGATCAACCACGGCGGCACCGAGATGGGCCAGGGCCTGCACACCAAGATGCTCCAGGTCGCCGCCACCACCCTCGGCATCCCGCTGCACAAGGTGCGCCTCGCCCCCACCCGCACCGACAAGGTGCCCAACACCTCCGCCACCGCCGCCAGCGCGGGCGCCGACCTCAACGGCGCGGCCGTCAAGAACGCCTGCGAGCAGCTGCGCGAACGCCTGCTCCAGGTCGCCGCCACCCGCCTGGGCACCGCCGCCGCGGACGTCCGCATCACCGACGGGGTCGCCCGCGCCCTGGGCGGCACCGCCGAACTGGACTGGGACGACCTGGTCCGCACCGCCTACCTCCAGCGGGTCCAGCTCTCGGCTGCGGGCTTCTACCGCACCGAGGGGCTGCACTGGGACGCCAAGAGTTTCCACGGCTCCCCGTTCAAGTACTTCTCTTACGGGGCCGCGGCGGCCGAGGTGGAGGTGGACGGGTTCACCGGCGCGTACCGGATCCGGCGCGTGGACATCGTCCACGACGTGGGCGACAGCCTCTCCCCGATGATCGACACCGGGCAGGTCGAGGGCGGGTTCGTGCAGGGCGCGGGCTGGCTGACCCTGGAGGACATGCGCTGGGACGCGGGCACCGGCCCGGGCCGCGGCCGGCTCCTCACCCAGGCGGCGAGCACGTACAAGCTCCCCAGCTTCTCCGAGATGCCCGAGGCGTTCCACGTCCGCCTCCTGAAGAACGCCACGGAGGAGGGCGCGGTGTACGGCTCCAAGGCCGTCGGCGAGCCCCCGCTGATGCTGGCCTTCTCGGTACGGGAGGCCCTGCGCCAGGCCGCGGCGGCCTTCGGCCCGGCGGGCACCAGCGTGGAACTCGCCTCACCGGCCACCCCGGAAGCGGTGTACTGGGCACTCGAGGCGGCCCGCGGAAACAAGCGCGACGACACCGCCCGCACCGCCGGCATCCCGCTCACCCGTGCCTGACATGACCTGGGTCGCCGCGGTCGCGCGGTTGCGGGCCCGCCGGGAAGCCGGCGCGCTCGTGACCGTCGCGACCGTGCGCGGCCACGCCCCCCGCAAGGCCGGCGCCAAACTCGTCGTGGGCCGCACCGAGACCTGGGGCTCCATCGGCGGCGGCAACATCGAGGCCGTGGCCGTCGACCGGGCCCGCGAGACCCTCGGGGTGCCCGGTACCGGGCCGGAGCTGATCGAGTTCGCCCTCAACGACAAGGTCACCGGCAAGCACGGGGTGCAGTGCTGCGGCGGGGCCGTCAGCGTCCTCCTGGAACCCCTGCCGGTCGTCCCCGCCGTGGCGGTCTTCGGCGTCGGACACGTGGGCCTCGAACTCGCCCGCATCCTGTCCCGCCAGGACCTCGACCTGCACCTGGTCGACAGCCGGCCCGACCAGCTCACCCCCGAGCGCCTCGCCGTGCTCTCCGACGCCCTCGCCCAGGTCCACGTCCACCACACCCCCCTCCTCCCGGAGGAGGTGCTCGCGGACCTGGCCCCCGGCACGCACGTGCTGATCATGACCCACGACCACGCCGAGGACGCGGCCCTGTGCGACGCCGCCCTGCGCACCCCCGGCCTCGGCAGCATCGGCCTGATCGGCTCGGCAGCCAAGTGGACCCGCTTCCGCCACCGCCTCACGACGGAGGGCGGCCACACCCCCGAATCCCTCGCCCGCATCACCTGCCCCATCGGCCTCCCCACCCTCTCGGGAAAGGACCCCGCGACCATCGCGGTAGGAGTGGCGGCCGACCTCCTCCACACCTTCGAGCAGGCGGAGCCCCTGCCGGGGTGACCCGGGGGCGCCCGCCCGGGTCCCATCCCGGGCGGGACGCCCTACGGAGCTGCCCCACGGGACCGACCGACCGCCCTACGGGACGATGTCCTCCGACACCTCCACATCGCAGTCCGTGAACCGCGGCGGCCGCAGCGACAGCTCCGCCAGCTTCGCGGCCAGCTCGCCGGTCTCGGGCGCATTGCTGTTCGCCATGGCCTCCTCGTACGAGTTGAACTCGATGACGGCGAGGTAGCGGTTCGGGTTCGCCCGGTCGCGCAGCATCATCCGGTGGGTGGGGGCGGGCTTGCGGCCGGCGGCCCGGGCGGCCGCCTCGTACTCCTTGAGCAGCTCGCCCATCTCGTCGGCACGCTCGGTCTCGAAATCGATGATCTGCGCGAACTTCATGGGACCCTCCCGGTCCACGGGCCCCCGCGGCCGGGGACTCTCCCGTCCAAGCAAGCACCCCCGCCCCCGCCCGGCAACCCGACACCGCCCCGCCCCACCCGCACGCCCCTCGAACACCCCCGCACGCCCCCGCCCCGCCCCCGGCCCGCGGGCAGCCGCCGCGGCGTCCGTACGATGCGGACATGATCCAGGACGGGGAATCGGTGCGGGGCGGGCTGTCGACCGTGCGGCGGGTGGGGGAGACCGTGTGGCGGCCGTGGCGGGTGTGGACCCCTGCGGTCAGGGAGCTGCTGCGGTACCTGGAGCGGGTGGGCTTCGAGGGGGTCCCGCGGGCCCTGGGGGAGGGGCCCGCCGAGGGCGGGTACGAGGTCGTCTCCCTGCTGCACGGCGAGGTCGGGACCTCGCCGTGGCCGGCCGGACTGCTCGCGGACGAGGGGGCGGTGGCGCTCGGCCGGTGGCTGCGCGGCTACCACGAGGCCGTACGGGACTTCCGGCCCTCCGAGGACGCCGTGTGGTGCGATCCGGGCGCCCGCTGGCGGCCCGGCCAGGTGATCCGGCACGGGGACCTCACCAGCTGGAACACCGTCTGGGCCGACGGCCGCCTCGTCGGCGTCATCGACTGGGACCTGGCCCTGCCGGGGGAGGCCCTGGACGATCTGGCGCAACTTGCCTGGTACGCCGTCCCGCTGCGCACCCGCGAGCGGCAGCTCCGGGCCGGGTTCGGGGAGCCGGGCGCCCCGCTGGCCCGGCGGCTGCGGCTGCTGTGCGAGGCCTACGGCGGCGTGGGCCCGGCGGAGGTGCTGGACGCCCTGGCGCGGCTCCAGCGCACCGAGACCGGCCGGATCACGCGGCTCGGCCCGCTGGGCGCCGACCCCTGGGCGGCCTTCCTGCGCCAGGAGTTCGTCCCGGACATCGAGGCGGAGCGCACCTGGGCGATGGACCGGCGCGCGGAGCTCCTCGGCGGGTCCTGACCGCTCCCGCCAAGCTCCGGAAGAGACGGCCAGGTCCGGGAGGGGACCGTCTACGGCAGGGGCGAGGTGGTGAAGTGGCGTACCCGCAGCGGTTCGAGGAGGTAGTCCTCCTCGCCCGGCAGGACCACCGGCTGCTCGCGCCAGTGCGCGCCCGCGTACGCGGCCAGGTCCTGTTCGCTGCGCCAGCGGCTCACGTACAGGAGTGAATCCGGCGGCGCGATCAGCACCTCGTGCCCCAGCAGCCCCGGATGGCGGCCGGGGAAACCGGCCACCGCCGCGACGATCATGTCGTGGAACTCCTCGAAGCGGTCCGGCCGTACGCGTGCCTCACTCACCCTGACGATCACGCGCCCAGGGTGCCACGCATCGGGCCCCGGGACCATGTCCTTGGTGGCCAGCGCTGGTTCGTGCGCCGTTCATACGCCCGTGACCTGCGTTTTTCAAACAGAGGTGTAGACCAATCAGGTCGAGCCAATCCCGTGTCCGATTTTGCTCACCCGGCCCTTCTTAGGCGAATGGTCTAAACCTTTGGTACTACCGTGGGACCCCTGCAAGAGGCTCGAACACAGCCGTGGGGGGCTCCATGACCGTGCACCATCTCCCGCAACCTCCGTCCGACGAAGAGCTCTACTGGTATTTCGGCCCGCAACGGCGCTGGGTCCTCATCGGCAGCTCGCTCGCCTTCGTCTTCACCGCGGCGACCATGTTCACCTTCGCCCTGCGCACGCCCGCCCTCTGGGCCTTCCTCGCCGTGCTCGGGCTGAACGTCGTCGCCCTCGCCCTGTCCTCCGTCAACAGCCTCCGCCAGCGCCGGCTGACCCGCCAGTCCCACGAGGTCCTCGTACGGGCCTGGCAGCCGGCCCGGGCCCCGGGCGTCGACCTCTACCTGCCCACCTGCGGCGAACCGCTCCCGGTCCTGGCCAACGCCTACCGCGCCGTCTCCGCCGTCCGCTGGCCCGGCGAGCTCACCGTCTGGGTCCTCGACGACGGGGACCGGCCCGAAGTCGCCGCGCTGGCCGCCTCGTTCGGCTACCGGTACGTCGTACGCCCCGACCGGGGCCACCTGAAGAAGGCCGGCAACCTCAACCACGCGCTCACCCTCAGCAGCGCCGAGCTGATCGCCATCCTCGACGCGGACTTCGCACCCCGCCCGGACTTCCTGCACCACCTGGTGCCCTATTTCTCCGACCCGGGCGTCGGCATCGTGCAGAGCCCGCAGTGCTTCGACACCGACGAGACCATGGGCTGGATCCAGCGGGCCGCCGGAGCCGCCCAGGAGTGGTTCTTCCGGTGGATCCAGCCCTCCCGCGACGCCAGCGACGCCGCCATCTGCTGCGGCAGCAACGCCGTCTACCGGCGCACCGCCATCGACGCCGCCGGCGGCTTCGCCCGACTCGACCACAGCGAGGACCTGTACACCGGACTCGCCCTGCACGCGCAGGGGTTCCGCACCCTGTACGTCCCCGTCCTGGTCGCCAAGGGCACCTCGCCCGACGAGGTCACCGCCTTCGTCAACCAGCAGTACCGCTGGGCCATGGGCAACCTCCACCTGCTCGGCACCCCCGTCCTGCGGCAGATGGACGCGCCCTGGCGCATGCGCCTGTGCTTCTACGAGGGCATCGTCGGCTACCTCACCACCGCCGTGAACACCTTCGCCGCGCCGCTGCCGCCGCTGGTGATGATGTTCTGGTACCCCGACCACATCCGCCCCTGGCACGTCCTGCCCCTGCTCGCACCCCTGTGGCTCTGGCACGTCCTGCTGCCGCGCATCAGCCGCACCCGCTGGCGGGTGGAGGTCATCCGCGCCAACGTGCTGACCAGCGTGGCCGCCGCGACCGCCTTCGTGCACACCCTCCGCGGGCGCAGCGCCGACTGGGTGCCCACCGGCGTCCGCGCCAGGAAGGCCCGCGGCGGCATGGCCCGCCGGGTCGTCGGCTTCTCGCTCGCGTGGCTCGTCGTCTCCAACGGCGCCGCCGCCGCGGGCCTCGCCCTCGCCGTCGCCCGCAACGGCTGGGAGCCCAACTGGGGCCTGCTCCTCTACCTGCTGGTGCAGTGCCAGATCAACGTCCCGCTGATCCGCGACCTGGCACGCGAACTGCGCCCCGCCCCGGCGGCGGGCGCGGGCGAGCCCGAGCCCGGGACGGCACCCGGCAGCTTCGCGGCGGGCGGGGCGGGGACCACCGCACCCGCACCCGTACCTGCTCCCGTACCCGTACCCGTGTCCGCGGGCACCGGACGGCTCGTACCCGTCGGCCGCGCGGCCGCTGCCGCCCGGCTCCGCCGCCTGGTGGCCGCCCGGACCGCCCCGGACGCGCCTGCATCCCGTCCGCCCCGCCCGCACAGCCGCATGCTGCCCCGCCGCTGGCCCGAGACGGTCGCCGCCTCCGCCCTCCTCCTGCTCACCGGACTGGTGGCCTCCGGCTGGGTCAACCCGATGCTCCCGTGGCTCGGCTGACCCCGCCCGCCCGCACCCCGGGACCGGGACCGGGGCGGTCCTGCGCCACCCCGCAGTCCCGCTCCCTCCTGCGGCCGCGGGCCGTGCCCCCGGCCCCCGGCACGCTCCGACTCCCCGGTGCGCCCCCGGCCCACCGCACCCCGCCGGCCCGCCCGGCGCTCTCCCACCGGCCCGACGGGCCGCACCGAAAGGCCTCCTGACCATGGCATTCCCCGTGGCACCCGGCTCCGGCAGACCCCGCGGGCACGCGGACGCGCCGCCCGCCGACCCACCCGCCGCTGCCGATACCGCTGATGCTTCCGATACTGCCGACACCGGCCGCACCTCCCGCACCGGGCGCGGGTCTTCCGGAACCGCCACCGCCGCCACCGGCACCGGTGCCGAGTCCGGACCCAGCCCGCACCGGTCCGCCTTCCGCCCCGACATCGAGGGCCTGCGCGCCGTCGCCGTCCTCGCCGTCCTGGCCTTCCACGCCGGACTGCCCTGGGCGACGGGCGGGTTCGTCGGCGTCGACGTCTTCTTCGTGATCTCCGGCTACCTGATCACCGGCCTGCTCGTCCGCGAGGCCATCACCACCGGCCGGATCCGCCTCGGCGACTTCTTCTCCCGGCGCGCCCGCCGCCTCCTGCCCTCCGCGGCCGTCGTGCTCTGCGCCGTAGCGGCCGCCGGGGCCTGGCTGACCGTCCCCCTGCACCGCACCGACCTGGAGCGCGACGTCCTCGCCGCGGCCCTGTCGCTCGCCAACTGGCGGTACGTCGCCCAGCAGACCGACTACCTCGCCGCCGGGCACGCCGAGAGCCCCCTCCTCCACTTCTGGTCCCTCGCCGTCGAGGAGCAGTTCTACCTCGCCTGGGGCCCCCTCCTGGCGCTGCTCGTCCTCCTCTTCGGCACCGCCCGCGCCACCCGCCGCGGCCGCGCCGTGCGGATGCTCGTGGCCCCGGCCGCCGCCCTCCTCGCCGTCGCGTCCTTCGCCCTGTCGCTGCACTGGACCACGCAGGGCTCCGCCTCCCTCGCCTACCTCGCGACCCCCTCCCGCGTCTGGCAGTTCGCCGCCGGAGCCCTCCTCGCCCTGCTGCCCTGGCACCTGCTGCGCGGGCCGCGGCCGCTGCGGCTGCTGTGCGGCTGGGGCGGCGCCGCCGCCATCGCCTGGTGCGTCTTCGCCTACGACTCCTCGACCCCCTACCCCGGCTACGCCGCCCTCGTGCCCACCGCGGGCGCCGCCGCCGTCATCCTCGCGGCCGTCCCCGGCCGCGGCGAGCGGTACACCGAGGACCCGCTCGGCATCGGCCGGATCCTGGCCCGCCGCCTCCCGAGGGCGGTCGGCAGGCTCTCGTACAACCTCTACCTGTGGCACTGGCCGGTGCTCGTCCTCGCCGGGGCGAGCCTCGGCGGCCCGCTGGACTGGCCCGCCAAGACCGCGCTGACGCTCGCGGCCGTCCTGCCCGCGTACGCGACCATGCGCTGGGTCGAACAGCCGCTGCGCCGCAGCCGCACCGTCTCCGCGCACCCGCGCCGCGGCCTGTCCGTCGGGGTCTCCGCGATCGTCCTGCCGGTGGTCCTCGCCCTCGTGGTCGGCAGTACGGCGGTCCGCCAGCTGGGCCCCGGCGGCCCGGTCGACCCGGCCGGGCTGCCGCCCGGCGCCGCCTCCGGCCCCACACTGCTCGCGCGCACCGCCGGGCAGCCGCTGCCCGGCGGGCCCGTGGTGCCCGCGCCCGCCCAGGCCCGGACGGACTTCCCGCCGGACGGCGCCTGCCAGGTCGCCCCGGCCGTCACCCGCAGCCCCCGCTGCCTCTTCGGCGCCGCAGACAGCCCCGACCGGATCGTGCTGCTCGGCGACTCGCACGCCGGGCAGTGGTTCTCGCCCGTGCTCGCGCTGGCCGCCCGACGCGGCTGGGCCGTGCAGGAGCTCGTCAAGCAGGGCTGCCCGCTCCCGCAGGTGCCCGTCCACAACCCGCAGCTCGGCCGCGCCTACCGCGAATGCGACACCTGGCGCGCCGACGCCCTGGCCCGGCTGCGCAGCGGCCCGAAGCCCCGGCTGATCGTCATCGGCTCGCTCAACCGCTACACCGCCGACGACCGGCAGCTGGCGGCAGGCTGGGAGAAGACCCTGGCGCCCCTGCGGGCCCTCGGCGCGCCGATCGTCTACATCGAGGACACCCCCGTGCCCGGCACGGACGTCCCGGCCTGCGTCTCCGGCAGCCCGGACACCCCGGACGACTGCGCCTTCAGCCGTACGGAGTCCAGCCGGCCCGACCCGCTGGCCCGCCGGATCGCCTCCGGAGCCCTGCCCGGCGTCCGCAGCATCAGCGTGAACCCCGTGCTCTGCCCGGGCTCCGGGCCCACCTGCCCGGCGGTCCTGGACCGCGTCCTCCTCTACCGGGACGACTCCCACCTCACCAACGCGGCGGCCGTGGTCCTGACCCCGCGGCTGGAACGGCTCCTGACCGCATCGGGCGCCCTCCCGGCAGCCGGTGCGCCCGAGGTGCCGCCCGCCCCGCGCGGCACCCCCGGCCCGGACGGCTGGACCACCCTCTTCCGCGACGACTTCGACGGCCGGGCCGGCAGCCCGCCCTCCGCCGCGCACTGGATCCACGACATCGGCACCTGCTATCCGGGCTGCCCCGCCCCGCAGTGGGGCACCGGCGAGATCGAGACCATGACCGACTCCACGGACAACGTCCGCCTGGACGGCCGGGGCGTCCTGGAGATCGTCCCCACCCGCCGCAACGGGCAGTGGAGTTCGGGGCGGATCGAGACCCGCCGCTCGGACTTCGCCGCGCCCCCGGGCGGGACCCTGCGGATCGAGGCCTCGCTCGCACTCCCCGACGTGACCGGCCCGAAGGCCGCCGGGTACTGGCCCGCCTTCTGGACCCTCGGCGCACCGCTGCGCGACGGCTACACCGGCTGGCCCGCCATCGGCGAACTCGACGTCATGGAGTCGGTCAACGGCCGCGACACCGTCTTCGGCACGATGCACTGCGGGGTCTTCCAGGGCGGCCCCTGCCGCGAGCCGCAGGGCCTGTCCTCGGCCCGGCAGCCCTGCCCCGGCTGCCGCACCTCCTTCCACTCGTACGCCGTCGAACTGGACCGCACCCCGGGCGCGGAGGAGGCCCGCTGGTACCTCGACGGGCGCCTCTACCACCGTGTCGCCGCCCGGCAGATGCCCGCGGAGACCTGGCGCAAGGCCGTGGACCACGGCCTCTTCCTGATCCTCAACGTGGCCATCGGCGGCAGCCTGCCCGCCGCCGACGGCGCCACCGCGGGCCCCGCCACCGAACCGGGCCACCCGCTGCGCGTCGACCACGTCACGGTCTCCACCCGGGAGCGGGCCCGCAGTTAGCGGGCTCGGGCCGGCACGGGCCGTGGCCGGGGTCCTCACCAGGGCCACGGCCACGGCCATCCGCCGCCTCCCGAGCGCCACACCCGCAGCCACGCCACCTCGTAGTCCATCGCGGAGACGTCCGGCTCCGGGGCGGGGTGGTAGCGGCCCGCGCACACGGACAGGTTGACGATCAGGTACGCCGACCAGCGGCGGCCCACCCCGCGGCGGTCGTCGAAGACGCGGGCGCCGTCCAGCCACCACACCACCGACCGCGCCCCGAACTCCACCTTGAGGTCCACCCAGCCGCCGGGGCGCACGCGCGGGTCCCGGTGGTAGAGGTGGCCCCCGCGGACGTGGTTCGACAGCTCCAGCATGTCGGGGTTGTCGGGGTGGTACTCGAACACGTCGATCTCGTTGCCCCCGTCGCGCCAGGTCCAGATCGCCGGCCAGGCGCCGATCTGCTCGGGCAGCCGGACGCGGGCCGCCAGCACGTCGCCCGTGCGCAGCATGAACCCCTGCTCGCTGCCCTCCGTGGTCAGCAGGCCGGCGTCCCAGTTGCCGTCGGTGCGGCGCGAGGCCCGGAAGACCCCGCTGCGGCTGTAGGCGGGATCCGCCGTGAGGTGGTCGAGCTTGTTGTCCCCGGGGTTGACGGGGCCGCCGCCCGGATAGGCCCAGGACCGCCCGGCGACCCACTGGGCCTCCGAGGCGAAATCGGCCTCGAAGTCCGGCGGCCGGTCCTGGGCGGCGGCGGGGCGGATCCGCAGCAGCTGGCGCAGATCGATGAGGAAAGGGGACACGGGCTCGCTCCTCCCGGTGCGGTGGGGGGTCTCCCGACCGGTTCTGCCCGGTCAGGAGCCCGCCACACCCATCTCCTCACACAAAGCGACGAAATAAATACAGAATGTGATGACGTGACGTTCCTGCAGGTCAAAAGAGCCCGGCAGGCAGAACGAAGCCCCGCACTCCGGCCCCCGCCCCACCCCCTCCCGCGCCGCGCCACCCACCCCGCCCTGCTCCGTCCCGTCCCCCTCAGGCGAGCCTCAGCACCTCTGCCAGCGCGTCCGGCCGCTCCCCGGCCGGCAGGTGCTCGACGAAGTGCACCGGGCACCCGAGCGCCGCCGCGCCCCCGTCCGCCTCCCGGCTGTCGCCGACCATCAGCACGGCCTCCGGCGGCAGCCCCAGCGCCTCGCACGCCCGCGCGAAGATCGGCGCGTCCGGCTTCTGGACCCCCTCCTCGTACGAGAGCACGTAGGCGTCGACGAGCCCGTCCACGCCGTGGTGGCGGAACACCGGCCGCAGGTCCCAGCCGATGTTGCTGACCACGGCCACCGGCACCCCCCGCTCCCGCAGCGCGCGCAGCGTCGCGGCGGTGTCGGGGTACGGCTGCCAGGCGGCGGGCGTGTAGTGCCGCTCGTACAGCGGCTCCACGAGCTCGGGCCAGGGGAGCCCGGAGCCGCGGGTCAGCGCGGTGTACACGGCGCGGTGGTCCGCCGCGCTCAGGTCGCGGGCCTCCCACAGCTGCGCGAGCTCCTGCGGGAGCCGCACGGGGGAGGCTCCGCCGGGCAGCGCCCCGGCCTCCTCCAGCCGCTCGGCCCAGACGGCGAGCTCTGCAGCGGAGGCTGAGATTCCGGCCTCGGCGGCCACGGCGGACAGCCAGGTGGCCGTCGGCTCGACCCGGAACAGCGTCCCCGAGAAATCGAACATCACACCTTTGATCATGATCGGATCCTCGCCCCCGGCCCCCCGCCGCCACAAGCCCCCGCCGCCACGCCGGGCGCGCGGGCCCCGGATGTCCCAGACTCGAAGGAAGAAGCGTGCGAGGGGGTCGGACCCGTGCATGACGTACCGGTGTGGCTGTGGACGGTGTTCGCCGTCACCGTGCTCGTATCGCTCGCCGTCGACCTGCTCGCGCACCGCAGGGCGCACGTCATCGGCTTCCGCGAGGCCGCCGCCTGGAGCGCGGTCTGGGTCGGGCTGGCCGTCGCGTTCGGCGTCCTCGTCTTCTTCGTGGTCGGCACCGACGCCGGGGTGGAGTACACCACCGCCTGGATGCTGGAGAAGAGCCTGTCGGTCGACAACCTCTTCGTCTTCGCGCTGATCTTCGGCTACTTCAAGGTGCCGCGCGCCTACCAGCACCGCGTGCTGTTCCTCGGCGTCCTGGGCGCCCTCGTCTTCCGCGGCGTCTTCCTGGCCGCGGGCGTGGCGGTGGTCAGCCGCTTCACCGCCGTCCTGTACGCCTTCGCCGCCGTGCTCTTCTACAGCACGTACAAGATCCTCAAAGAGGAGGACGACAGCTTCGACCCGGGCCGGAGCCTCGCCGTCCGCCTGCTCCGCAAGATCGTCCCGGTCCGCGACGAGTACGCGGGCCACCACTTCTTCGTACGGGAGGCCGGCCGGCGGGTCGCCACCCCGCTGCTCGCCGTGGTCGCCGCGATCGAGGCCGCGGACCTCGTCTTCGCCGTCGACAGCGTGCCCGCCGTCCTGGCCGTCAGCAGCGACGCCTTCATCGTCTACACCAGCAACGCCTTCGCCATCCTGGGCCTGCGCGCCCTGTACTTCATGCTGGCCGGCCTGCTGGAGCGCTTCCACTACCTCAGCAAGGGCCTGGCCCTGATCCTCGCCTTCATCGGCGTGAAGCTGATCCTCCAGGCCTCGCACAAGCTCATCAGCCCCGCCGTCCCCGAGATCCCCTCCCTGGTCAGCCTCGGCGTCATCGCCACCGTCCTGGCCGTCTCCATCGCCCTGAGCCTCCTCCGCCCACCCCCGGACCCGCCCTCCCCCGATCCAGAACAAACAGGCAAATCCCCTACCAAAAACCAGTAAAGCGGATCTAAAATGGCCACCATGAACAGCGACCTGAAACACAGGGCGCGCCGCCCGGCCGGACACGTCTGCCCCGCCTGCAAGGAACCGGTGGCCGACGTGGTGGAACGGCACAAGACCATGGGCGTCTACGTCCCCCACTGGACCGCGGGCCCCTGCCACAACCCGCACTGCGAGCAGTACGTCCCCGAACTCACCCCCGTCCACTCCGTCCGCGCCGCAACATGGCGCACCCTGACCGACTGGCAGCACTGACCCCGCCTCCGCCCCCGCAGCGGCGGAGGACGGGTGGGGCTAGCCGCCCGGCCGGGGTCCCGGCTGGGGGTGGGGGCGGCTGCGGAGGTTCAGGGCCAGGGCGCCTGCCGTCAGGAGCCAGGCGCCCAGGGCGATCCAGAGCAGGACCAGGCCGGTGGAGTGCAGCCAGCGGACGCCCGTGGCGTCCGAGGCGGCCAGGCAGGCCGCGGCGGACATGCCGAGGGGGAAGACCGTGGACCAGCGGCGGATGTCGTACGCCGGGCGCGGCCAGCGGGTCTCGGCCGTGAGCAGGACGACGTACCAGGCCAGGTCGAGCACGACCAGGACCAGGGCCAGCCACCGCAGGGCCCCGTGCCCGCCGCCGGACCACTGCGGCAGCACGTACAGCCGGGAGGCGGCGAGGGCCGAGATGCCGAGCGCCCCGCCCGCGATCCACTGGTCCCCGAGCCCGCGGCACACCTCGCCGAAGTCGAAGCGCACCAGCGCCTCGACGTAGAGGAGCACTCCCAGCGCGAAGGCGGCCAGGGCCGCGTCCCCGAGCCATGGCACCCCCTCCGCCAGGCTGAGGGTCGCCGCCAGGGCCGACAGCCCCTGGGTCGCCACGCACACGAGGAAGGCCGACCCCGGCATCCGGCGCTGCCAGCTGCGCACCACCGTGAAGACCAGCACGGGCCAGGCCAGCGCGGCCGCCGCGAGCAGCCCGTACGCGAGCCCCTGCCAGCCCTCCTGCGAGCAGCGCACGCCGACCACGGTCGTCGCGGCCACGGCGGTCAGGGCCGGCGGGGTGTCGGCCTCGGTGAGCCAGCGCCGCCGGTTGCCGAGCAGCCGGGCCAGGAACTCGCCCGCCAGCAGGACCCAGCCCAGTCCCCCCAGGGCGAGCATCGCCAGCGACAGCGCCTCGAACCCGGTCAGGTGCAGGCCGACGGACAGGATGCAGGTGGCCATGACCGCGGCCCCCGCGGCGGGCGGCAGCTCGGCCCACCACGGACCGGGACGTTCGTGCATCCCCCCAGCGGACCCCACCGTCCCCTCCGACGCCGTCCGACACCCCGTCACCCGCCCCCGCCGTACGGCGTTCGGTCGCCCGGACCCGCCCCGGCGGCACGCCGGATGCCCCGGCAGGTGGCTCCGGCCGTGCGGGGCATCCGGTCGTGCGGGAAAGGGCAGGGGCGGGTCAGTCCAGGCAGAACTCGTTGCCCTCGGGGTCGGCCATGACGATGATGCCCTCGTCCATGCCGTCCGCCTCCAGCCGGTACAGCTCCTTCGCCCCCAGCTCCGTCAGCCGCTCCGCCTCCACGGCGAGGGCGGCCATGCGCTCGCTCCCCTTGAGGCCCGGCGCCGAACGCACGTCGAGGTGCACGCGGTTCTTCACCGTTTTGCCCTCCGGGACCTGCTGGAAGAAGACCCGCGGACCCTTGCCGTCCGGATCCGAGATGGCCGACCGGGAGTTGTGGCGTTCGGGCGGAACGCCCCAGGCCGTCAGGGCGGCCGGCCAGTCCGCGAAGCCCTCCGGCGGGGGCTGGACCCGGTACCCCAGCACCTCGGCCCAGAAGGCCGCGAGCGCAGCCGGGTCGGCACAGTCGAACGTCACCTGGAATTCCTTGGCCATGGATCCTCGTCTCCTGACGTCGTGCGGTCGGCGGCCGCTGCCCGCGGGCTCCCGGCACGCCGTGTCCGGTGTCCGGACAGAGCCATCCTCGCACCGGGGTATGACAACTGCCGCGGGAGCGCCGGTTACTGACCCACCGGCAGCCCCCTCGGCTCCTTCACGCGCTTCATGATGATCTGCGAGTTGACCTCCGTCACCCCCGCCAGCGTGGTCAGCCGCTCGATCCACAGCCGCTCGTACGCCGCCAGGTCGGCCACCGCGATGCGCAGCAGGCACCCCGGGCTGCCGAAGAGCCGGTACGCCTCGATCACGTCCGGGATGTCCTGGAGCGCCTCCTCGAAGGCCTCGACCGTCTCGCGGTCGCGCCTGACCTCCACCGACACCAGGACCTCGAAGCCCCGGCCGACGGCCCCGGGATCGATCACCGCGCGGTACCCCTGGATCACCCCGTCCTGCTCCAGCTGGCGGACCCGCCGCATGCAGGGGGAGGGGCTCAGGCCCACCCGTGCGGCCAGCTCCTGGTTGCTCAGCCGGCCGTCCTCCTGGAGCTCGCGCAAGATATGCAGATCGATTCGGTCCATGGCGCAATTATTGACTACAGATCCCGGAGAGGAGTGGTGGAACTTGCAATCGTATTGCGCGGCTCTTCGTCTATTGTTGCCGCGCTCGCCCCCCAGGAAAGGACACCATGATCATGAACCGCACGCGTGACGCCCGGCCGCGCCGCATCGTGGTCATCAGCACCGGCGGCACCATCGCCAGCCGCTGGACGGGCAGCGGGTACGCCGCCGACGCCTCCGGCGACGACGTCGTGGCCACGGCCGCCGTCCCGGACGGGGTGCACCCCGAGGTCCTCGACCTCTTCAACATCAACAGCTCGCAGATGACCACCGGACGGCAGCTCACCCTGCTGCGCGCGGTCCACGAGACCCTCGCCGACCCGGGCGTCGACGGCATCGTCGTCACCCACGGCACGGACACCCTCGAAGAGTCGGCCTTCTTCGTCGACCTGCACCACACCGACCCCCGCCCGGTGGTCTTCACCGGCGCCCAGCGGCCCTTCGGCAGCGGCGACGGCGACGGGCCGGGCAACCTCTACGACGCCCTCCAGGTCGCCTCCACCGTCCGCGGCCTCGGCGTCCTCGTGGTCTTCGACGGGCTCGTCCACGCGGCCCGCGGCACCGTGAAGACCAAGACCCTGGACTCCGACCCCTTCGGCGACCCCTCGGGACAGCGGCTGGGCCGCCTCGGTTTCGGCCAGGTCTCCGTCGAGCGGACGCCCGTGCGGCCCGCGCCCCTCGCGCTGCCCGCCGCCGGCCGGCCGCTGCCCCGCGTCGACATAGTGGTGCACCACTCCGACGCCGACCCGGTCCTCTTCGAAGCCGCCGTCGCAGCCGGGGCCCGCGGCATCGTCCTCGTCGGCACCGGAGCCGGGAACGCCACCCCCGACATGGCCGCGGCCGTCGGCCGCGCCGTGGCGCAGGGCGTCCTCGTCGTCCTGTCCACCCGGGTCGCCTCCGGCCCCGTCGCCGAGGTCTACACCGGCGGCGGCGCCGTCGACCTGGCTGCCGCGGGCGCCGTCCTCGCCGGCACCCTGCGCCCCGGCCAGGCCCGGATCGCCCTGCTGGCCGCCCTGCTCGCGGAGGTCCCTTCGGCCGACCGCCGCACCGGGCTGCTCCGCTCGCTACTGGGCACCCCGGCACCGGCCGACGAGCCCGCCCCCGGGGCGCCGGCCCCGGCCGCCGACGCCCCGGAAGCCGCCGCCTCAGCCGCCTGACGCTCCCGGCCGCCCGCCGCTCAGGCCCCGCCCTACGCGCCTGCCCCTCCCGGCCCTCCCGCCCCGCCCTCGGGCGAGGGCGTGGGCGCGGGCAGGGCCGGGGGCAGGACGATGCCGAGGGCGTTCGCCTCGGGCCCGGGCCGCAGGGTCCACGGCACGGAACCCGTCTCCGTCAGCCACCCGTCGGCGAGGATCCCGCCGACGATGAGCGCGCGCAGGCTCCGGTGGATCTTCTTCCAGCCCAGTCCCTTGCACAGCTGCCCGTACGAGGGCCCGTGGCCGTGCTCCGCGCGGAACTCGACCGTGAACCGCGCCGCCTGCTCCCCGGGCCCGGGGTGGTCCCGCTGCCAGTTCTCGTACGCCTCGTACACGCGCCGCGGAACCGGTACGTCGACCTGGAGCGCCCCGAACGCGGTCGCGACCCGGGCGGTGGGCATCTTGCAGACGGCGCAGTGCTCCACGGCCTCGGCGTGCGCTCGCAGCCGGGGGCTCGCCGCGGCCTTCCACTGCGCCCAGTCCTCCGGCCGGTACTCGGGGGGCTTGACCCGCCGCGGGCCCGTCGGAACGGGCGGCGGGGGCGGGGGGGCGTCGGCCGGGTGCGGGAGCAGACCCGAGTGGTGCTGCACCGCGGGCCCGAGCAGGTAGTAGCCCCCGCCCCCGGCCCCCGCCGCGCTGTCCGGCCCTTCCGTACCCTCCGCGAGCTCAGTAAGGAAGCCCTTCTCCAGCAGTTCGGGGAGGGCGGCGCGGCAGGAGCCCGGGAGGTCCGGCGGCAGCGTGCCGTGCCGCTGGGGTGAGGCGTACGCCGCCGTGAACAGGGCGGCGAGCCGGGCCGCGGGCGAGGCCTTGCGCACCGGCTTCGCGGCCAGCGTGCGGGCGGTCCAGCCCGACACCCGCGAGCGCGTGTACTTGCCGAAGCGCAGCGGGTGTCCGTCGCCCGCCTCCGGGGCGAGCGCCGGTACGGTCACCGCGACCGGGACCTCGGGCGGCCCGTCGAGCAGCGGATCGGGGATCTGCCAGCCCAGGGCGCGCAGGGCGCCGACCGCCCCGGCCGGGTCGGACAGCTTCAGCGACCGCAGGTCCTGGCCCGAGATGTTGCCCGCGCCGGTCCGGGCGGCCCGGATGGCCACGACCGCGGCGAGGATCCGGGCGTCCGGACCCGAGAGCGGCAGCGCGGCGACGTACGCGAGCAGACCGCGGGCCGCAGCGCCCTGACTGGGGGTGAGCAGCCGTGGCGGGGGCGGCGCGGCGGGGGCGGCAGCGGGCGGGTTCGCAGAGGAGACAGTCGTCGGCACAGCCGGTACAACGAACCCGCCCGTCCCGGGTTACGGGTCGGATTCGCCGAAACGGGCCCGCGGCCGAACGGCGTGCGGGAAGGGGTGCGCGGGGAGCCCGGCCCGCCGCCCCCTCCGCCCCCGGAGCGCGGAACAAAGCCCGTGCGCCCCGCCCGGCCGTGTCCGATCATGATCGGATGGACGCCAGCTTCCTCGGCATACCCGAGATCGACGCACGCCCCGAAGTCCCGCCCGTCGCCGTCGCCGCGGTCGTCGTCGACGTCATGCGCGCCTATACCGTGGCCGCCTGGTGCTTCGCCCGCGGTGCCGAGAAGATCGTCCTGGCCGGTTCCCTCGAGGAGGCCCTGGCCCTCAAGGCCCGCCACCCGGACTGGACGGCCCTCAAGGACGGCGCCCCGGCACCCGGGTTCGACGCCGTCAACTCGCCCGGCCGGCTCCGCTCGGCGGACCTCGCCGGCCGGACCGTCGTCCAGAAGACCACCGCGGGCACGGTCGGCGCCCTCGCCGTCAGGGACGCCCCGCTCGTCCTGTGCGCGGGCTTCGTCGTGGCGGAGGCCACGGCCCGGCTGCTGCGGGCGCGCGGCTGCGACGAGGTCGCGTACGTGGTCACCGGCGAGGACGGGACGGCCGAGGAGGACCTGGCCTGCGCCCAGTACATCGCCGGGCGGGCCGCCGGAGAGGACCCGGACCCGGCCGGCTACCTCGCCCGCGCGGGCGCCTCGCGCGCCGCCGCCGAACTGGCGCAGGGCCTGCGCGCCGGGGCCCACCCCGACGACGTGGCCCTCTGCCTCGAACTCGACCGCTTCCCCTTCGCCATGGTCGCGGCCCGGGAGGACGGGCTGACGGTCCTCCGCCCGTACGCCGTGCCCGAGGCGTAGGAAGGCCGAAGGCCCCGGTGGGGGCGGCGCGGAGCCGCCCCCACCGGGGCCCGGGGGAACAGGAGGGCTGCGGCCTCAGCAGCGGCCCGCCGGGCGGGCGCGCGTCACCAGGTCGGTGTGCCCGGTGGTGCCGTCCAGCCACACCGTGCGCCGGCCGGTGTCCGCCGCCAGGCCCAGCTGCTCGCCGCGGTTGCAGGAGATCCGCTGGAGGCCCCGGCCGTCCGCGTCCGTCTGCACCGCCTTCGGCAGCTTGTCGTTGGACCAGCGCGGACCGGTCTGCGGACCGTGGTCCGGCTTCCAGAAGAGCAGGCTCACGGCGGTGTCCGTGGCGTCCAGGCTCCAGAAGTGCGCCGACGGGTCCTGCTCGCCGACCAGGTCCGTCAGGCCCGTGCCGTCGAGCTTCGCCCGGCGCAGCGCCATCCGGTTGTCGTCCGGGATGTCGTCGACCAGCCAGTACACGTGACGGGACGTCACCACCGGTGAGGCCAGGCCGTTGTACGCGCCCTTCGGCGGGACCAGTACCGTGCGGCCGGTCCGCACGTCGGCCACCTCGACGCTGACCTGCTGGTAGCCCCCGGAGTCAGTGAACAGCTTCGCGTACCCGAGCGCGGAACCGCTCAGCGTCGGCATCGCGGTGACCACCTCCGGCCGCCCGCCGTCCGCGTAGCGCGGCGCGCGGTCGCCGGCGCGCAGGTACCCGACCCGCTGCCGCCCCGCCGTCGAGACCTCCTGGAAGGCGATCACCCCGCCGGACACCCGCACGTTCCCGACCGCCGCGACCGCGGCCGACGCGGGCGCCTTCCACACCGTCCGCACCGGGCCCCCGGCCAGCGGCCGCGCCAGTACGGCCACCCCGTCCGGACCGTACGCCGCCCAGGCCGCGGTCGTGCCGTCGGTGTCCGGGTAGACGTGCGCCCGGCCGTCGTTGGGGCTCAGCCGCCGGGCCCCGCCGCGGCCGTCGGTCCGGCCCGCGTACACCGAGTACGCCTCCCCGCCCGACTCGTCCGAGGAGGACGAGGCCCACCAGCCGCCGCCCGCGCCCGGCTGGGTGCCCGTGGTGTTCACCTCGCCGAGCAGCCGGTCGGAGTCCACGCCGAGGGCCTTCTCCCAGCCCGGGACGATGCCGTGCCCGTCGAAGGCCCGCTGCACCGCCCGCCGCTGCTCCCCGGTGGCCTTCAGGTCGCGGGCGGCGGCCAGCACCGCGGCCCGCGCCTGCGTGAACCCGTCCAGAGGGGTCAGGTACCGGGTCAGCGCCCGGTAGACGATCCGGTCGGCGAGCTTCGCGCCGAGGTCCTCGCGGATGTCCCACAGGGCGCCGGAGAAGATCGTCGAGTTGAGGTGCACGCCGCCGTTGTCGGTGCCGTACGTCGCGCCGAGGAAGTCCTTCGCCGTGGTGCGCCCGTCGTTCAGGTCGCGCAGCGCGCAGTCGCGGGGCTTCTGCGTCCGGCACAGGTCCTCGCCGATCAGACCCGCGTCCGGGTGGCCCGTCGGGGTACGGGCGGCGGTCACGTCGATGGCGTTGCCGAAGTAGTCGGCCACGGCCTCGTTCAGGGCCCCCGACTGGCCGACGTAGACCAGGCCGGCGGTGTGCTCCACGATGCCGTGGGTCATCTCGTGGCCGACCACGTCCAGGTCCGCGGAGAGCGGCCGGTACTCCTCGTCGCCGGTCCCGTACACCATCTTGGTGCCGTCCCAGAAGGCGTTCACGTACGGCAGGCCGTACTGGTCGCGCACGCCCACCAGGGAGTTGACCGCCGCGCCGCGGCCGTCGAGACCGTCGCGCCCGTGCTTGGCGCGGAAGTAGTCGTAGACCTGCCCGGCGGCCCAGTGGGCGTCCACGGCACCGGACTCGGTGGCCGCCCGGCCCAGCTTCTTCGAGGCGGAGGCCACCGGGGCGATCCCGGCCGGCCAGGTGCCCGCGACCTCGTCCACGCGCTTGCCGCTCGCGTCGTACGTGGTCAGGGGGTTGCGGGTGGTGTCCCAGGTGCGGCCGTAGTCCGTGAGCGTGTAACCGGCCTTGCCGCGGTGGAGGTTGAGGGGGACCTTCGCGCCGTCCAACCGGGTGCCGGAGCCGGTGGTCACGGGCGCGGCGGCGGCCGGTGCGGAACCGGCCGCGGTCCCGGGCGTCGTGGTGGTCTTGCTGGTCTTGGTGGCCTTGGCGGTTTCGGAACCCGCCCTCCCCGGGACCGTCTCGCGGATCGCCGAGTACGACAGGACCGGGAAGCCGGTCCGCGCGTCCACGTACACCTCCTGCCGCACCGGGCCGCCGGTGGCCGGGTCGCTGCCGGTGACCGTGACGTGCCGGGTCAGCACGCCCCCGCCCTGCGGCAGGACGACCAGCCCGCGGGGGGCGGCGCTCAGCGGGGCGGTCAACGCACCCTTGGGGCGCGGGAGTCCACCGGTACCCGAGGCCGCCGCGGTCCGGGCGCGCCCGGAGCCCGCCGGGGCCAGCTTCTGCCGGGACAGCTGCTCGCGCACCGCGGCCACCGCCCGCTGCCCCGCCAGACCCGGGGCCACGGCCGGCCGGACGTCCACGGACAGGCCGGTGAAGTACCGGCCCGAGGTGCCCGTGACCACGCGCTGCCCGCCGCGCCGCTCCAGGCGGACGACGTACTGGCCGCCGAGCACGGGCACCCCGCGGTGCTTCTGCCGGAAGCGGACGGTCTCCTCCTGCCCCTCCCGCACGGTCGACGCCGCCACCAGGTCCCGGTACGGGTCCCCGATGGCGTACCGCCCCTTGCGGGCCGCGAGGTGGCCGGCAGCGGCCTCGGCCGCACTGCCGGAGGCCCGTACCGGCTCGGCCAGCCCCGCGACCAGGGCGGGGGTCGCGGTGCCCTCCCCGGGCACCGACTCCACGGCCGGCGGGACCGGTCCGGCCTGCGCGGCGGCCGGCAGCACGCCGGACAGCAGGGCGGCCGCGCCGAGCAGCGCGGCGGCGCCGGCCAGCCGGGACGGCCTGCCCGAACCGCCGGGCGCGCCGGGCGTACGGGGTGCGCTGGGCACACGGGATCTGGACGTGCTCACGATCGGCTTCCCTCCCTCTGCGCGGACACCGCGCGACGGCGCCGGCGCAGCGGGCGCGCCGGGGTTCCGGACCGCCATGGAATGTGTTGCGCAGCTGTTGATCAAGGAATAAGTGCTGGTCACAACTGTGGAAGCACACTTGTGGGCAGAAGGAGCAGACGCTGAGAATCTGCTCATGACCACGAAGACCACACTGGGGGAACTCGGTCTGGGGGCGGATGCGGAGCGGGTCTACCGCGCCCTGGCCCGCGGCCGGGAGGCCGGCCCCGACCGGCTGAGCGCCGAACTGGGCATGGACCGGGCGGAGTTCGACGGCGTACTGGCCCTGCTGGCCGAGCACGGGTTCGTCACGGGCGGCGGTTCCGGCGGCGGTGCGGCGGGGGAGGGCGGTCCGGGGGGACTGCCGCACCCCGTGCCCGCGGGCCCGGCCATCCGCGCCCTCGCCCACCGCAGATCCGCCGAACTCCACCGCAGGGCCGCCGAACTGGAGCGGATCCGGCTCGCCTCCGACGAGATCGCCCTGCGCCTCGCCCCCGGCGATCCGGACCGCCCGGACGGCAGCGGTACGGCGGCCCGCTCCGGCGGCGCCGGCTGGGAGACCGTCACCGGCCGGGACCGGATCGTGGAGCGCGTCGCCGAACTGCTCGCGCAGGCCCGCCGCGAGGTGGCCTTCCTCGACCGCCCGCCCTACGCCATGCCAGCCCGGCCCGAGCAGTACCTCCCGGGCGACGGGCTCGACGGACTGCTCGCCCGCGGGGTCGCCGTCCGCATCGTCGTCGGGGAGGAGGCCCTCGACCGCCCGGGGCGCTGGGACGTCCTGGCCCCGCTGCTGGCCTCGGGGGTGCGGATCCGCGCCGCGGCCTCCGTACCGACCAAGCTCCTGGTCGTCGACGGGCGGACCGCGCTGCTGCCGCCCACCGCCGAGGCCGACCCGACCAGCGCGGGCCTGCTCGTCTCGGACGGGCTGCTGGCCCCGGCGATGGTCGGGCTGTTCGAGGCGGTCTGGCAGGGCGCCCTGCCGTTCGGCGGCCCTGAGGGGCGCGCGGAACCGGTCCCGGAGGGCCGGCTCGCCCTGCTCGGCCTGATGGCCGGCGGCCTCAAGGACGAGGCCATAGCCCGCCAGCTCGGCGTCCACGTCCACACCGCCCGCCGCCGCATCAACGCCCTCCTGGGCGACCTCGGCGCCACCACCCGCTTCCAGGCCGGCGCCCGCGCCGCCCTCCGCGGCTGGCTGTGACCCCGCCCGCCGGGCGGGGTCCTGCTCCCGGGCGCCCTACAGGCCCGCCTCCGCGTTGCGGCGGTCGCGTTCCGCGACCGGGGTGGAGTTGATCGCGCGCAGGGCGTCCGCGCAGACGCGGGAGAGGACCCCGTCCGGGACGCCGTGCGCCTTGAGGGCGTCGATCATCGCGTCCCACGTGATCGGGTCGAGCTCGCAGGTGGGTTCCGCGGGGGTCGGGGGCATGGCGGGTCCTCGGGTGGGTGCGGGGCCGCGGGGCGGCCGGTGTGTCCTTCATTGTGGCGTATGTCCCGCGCGGAAGCGGAGGGTGTGACCTCAAGCGGACGTGAGGTCCTGGCTTTCGGGTACGGCCCGCAGACCGAACGGGCGCGCCGCGCCGAAGTGCCAGGAGGGGATCCGCCATGACGACCCGGCAGCTCACCGAGGACCAGCCCACCGACGACCGGACCACCCGGAACCGGAGCGCCCAGGACCAGACCATGCAGGACGGGCCCACCGGCGACGAGCCCGCCGGACAGCCCGCCGCCTACGGGCCAGGGCCGAACTCGCCCGCAACGCCCCGGCGATCCGCGCGGCCCTCCACGAAGGGGTCGACGACGCGGACTACGTCACCGCGCTGAAGGTGCTCCGCCGGATGATCCGCAACGCGGGCGGTACGGTCGCGTGACGGCGACGGCGACGGCGACGGCGGGCGCCCCCGTCCCCCGGTCCGCGCCGCGGATCAGCCCTCCGCCCCGTCGAGCGGCCGGATCAGGACCGGGTGTTCCGGGGAGCCGGGCGGGACCGGGCAGCGGGAGACGCGGGCGGCGATCTCCGTGACGCGGTCCAGGGAGGGGCAGTCCAGCACCCAGTAGCCGGCGAGGACGACCTCCGTCTTGCCGTACGGGTCCTCGGTGACGACGGGGGAGCCTTGGGCGTCCGCGGTGACGGACCAGGTCCTGGCGGGCTCCGCCAGGCCCTGGCCGTCCACGAACTCGCCGCTCGCCCGGAGCTCCTCGTTGATCGCGCCCATGTACGCGTACATGGCGGAGAGGTCCTGCTCGCTCCAGGCGGGGCTGGGGTTGTCCGGGGCGGCCGCTCCGGTGGCGGCCTCGTAGTCGGCCTGCGTGCCCTGCACCATCACGAGGTACTTCATCGCGCTCATCCCGTCAGCAGCCGGATCGGACCCGCCCAGCACACACCCGGGCCCGGCGGCCCGCCAGCCAACGCGCCCGGGTGCACCCGTACGGCCCCCCTCAGCGGCCCGCGGCCAGCCCCGCCAGGACCTCCGCGGCGCGGTCGACCTCGGCCTCGGTGTTGTAGTAGTGCGGCGACAGCCGGACCAGGGGGTGGACGCCCCGCACCTCGGTGTCGAACTGGTTCTGGAGCGGGTCGGTCGTGCTGACGTTGACGCCCTGCCCGGCCAGCGCGGCAGCGACCGCCGCGGTCGCCACCCCGGCGACCGCGCAGGTGACGATCGCGCACCGCTCCCGCCCGAGGTCGTACGTCGTGACGCCCGGCACGGAGTCCAGCGCCCCGCGCAGCCGGGCCCCGAGCGCGTACGCCCGCCGCCCGGTCCGCGCCGGGTCCAGGTCGAGGGCCTGCTGTACGGCGGCGCCCAGCCCGAGCACGCCGGCCCAGCCGGCCTCCCAGGTCTCGAACCGGCGCGCCCCCGGCCGCCAGGTGAATCCGCGCCCGCCGTCCCAGGTCGCCGCCGCGATCTCCGTGACCTGCGGCTCCAGGTACGCGAGGGCCTCCGGGCGCACCCACAGGAAGCCCGTACCGCGCGGGCCGCGCAGGAACTTGCGGCCCGTCCCGGTGAGCATGTCGCAGCCGAGCTCCGCCACGTCCACGGGGAACTGCCCGACCGACTGCGTGGCGTCGAGCAGGTACGGGACCCCGGCGGCCCGGGTGATCTCCCCGATCCGCGCGGCCGGGTTGACGAGCCCGCCGCCGGTCGGGACGTGCGCCACGCCCACCAGCCGGGTGCGCTCGTCGATCAGGTCCTCGAGGGCGCGCGTGTCGAGCTGCCCGTGCGCGTCGTCCGGGACCACGACCACCTCCGCCCCGGTGCGCTGCGCGACCTGGAAGTACGCCAGCACGCTGCTGCCGTACTCGGCCCGGCCGGTCAGGATCCGGTCGCCCGGCTTGAAGGACGCGGCGAGGGCGTAGAAGGCGGAGTTCCAGGCGTGGGTGGAGTTGTCGGACAGGGCGATCTCGTCCGCGCGCCCGCCGAGCAGCCGGGCCAGGAGCCCGTACACGGCATCGATCCGCTCCCGCTCCCGGTCGGCCGCCTCGTAGCCGCCGATCGCGGCCTCCAGCTCCAGGTGAGAGGTCACGGCCGCCAGCGTCTGACGCGTCATCAGGCCCGCGCCCGCGTTGTTGAGGTGGATCCGGTTCGCGGTGCCGGGGGTGTCCCGGCGGAGCGCCTCGATGTCCAGGGGGGAGGGGGAGGGCGGGTGCGGGGGCTCGTGCCCTGCCTCGGGCTGGTGCGGGGGCTTGTACTCGGGGGTGTCCATGACCGGTGCCTACCCCGCGGCGCCGTCACCTGATTTCTCCCAGGATGCCCCGTCCTTTAGGGCGGGGAGGAATGGGTCCTTGGGGCGGAGCCGCGGAGCGGCGGAGTTCGCTGCGCATCTGTTCTGACCTGCGCTCTCTTTCGTTGTCAGTGGGGGCTGTTAAGTTGCGGATCATGACGACAGCAGCGATGGCCGAGACGGTGGCCGGGCACGCCCGGTACACCTACCGGCTGCGTGTGTCGTCCACCGCCCGTACCG
>NZ_JBVJYM010000039.1:0-58689 GCF_055600495.1 Streptomyces sp. NPDC038213 | reverse complement strand
GCGGCTTCTTCTTCCCCATGCTCTCCATGATGGACATCATCCTTCCGGGGCCCAAGCCCCTGATCTCCGATGTCCGTCAAAGCGGATCAAGCCCAGTTCTTCGATCTCGGCCCTCTGGCTCGCGACGGTCTTCTTGAGCTTGGCGACGGTTTCCCGCAGCCGCTTCTCGGGCTCCGGGACCTGGGCCGTCTCGGTGCCAACACGTTCGTAGAACTCGTTCTTCAGGTCCGCGTGCCGCTTCATGAGGGCCATGCGGTGGACGCCGGCCTCGGCGGCGAGGGCGACGACGGTGAGGCTGCCGTTGGAGTTGGTGGCCTGTCCGGCCAGGAGGCGGTCTATGGCCTCGCGGATGCGGGTGCGCTCGTCGGGGTGCTGGTCGGTCATATGAGGGCCTTGGCAGGTTGGGCGGTGGTGTCGTGGGCGTCGGCGGTTGCCCGGAGTCGGTCGGCGTTGGCCCGGAGCCGTTTGCCGAGCGGGCCCGGTGTTGCGGCGGCCAGCTGGTCGATCTCATCAGCCCGTGTCCGCAGTTGGCAGGCGTGGGTGTCGGTGCGGACGGTGTTGCCGCAGCCGGGCCGGCAGGCGTACTGCCGCGGGGCCGTCGCCCCGGGTTCGGGTTCGCAGAGCGCGTTGTCGTGCTTGAACGCGCAGATCAGATGCGCGTCGGGATTGTCGTAGAGCACGACACCGTCCCGGGCGAGGAAGGCGGCGGCCTTCCTCGCGAACTTCGCGGGGACGATGCGGCCCTCGAACCTCGGAGTCGTCGCTGCCGCGGCGACGGCCCGGCGGGCGGCGGGGCCGGAGATCTTCTCCCCCGAGGCCATGCGATCACTGAGCTGGGCGGCAGTGTCCGCGGCTGCGAGGGCCGTCTCGACGTCGAGGACGGAGTGGATGCCGCTGCGGCTGCGGGAGCCGTAGCCGCTGGAGGTCCGGGCGTCCAGGACGGTTCGCATGTGCCCGTACTGGATCGCGAGCGCGACCAGCCCGCCCGGGCGGCGAGCGATGTGCCAGGCCAGGGTTCTGCGGAACCGTGACATGCCGATCGCTCCGTGCGGGTCCTCGGGAACGGTCTGACGGGACAGCCCCAGGGACGTGGCCTCGCGATTCACCCAGACGACGAATCTCTCGATCCGGTCGTTCAGCGAACCGCCCTTCAACGCTCCGTGGTGCCCGCCTGGGGAGGCGAAAGCGTGGTGACGGGCGCTGAGGAGGAGTTCCCCGTCAGGAACCATGCGTTCCAAGACACGGATGGCATGGACGACCGGAGTGATGGCCACCCAGGGAACTTCGCGGTCCTCGCCTGCGGAGATGTGGTTGCCGTCTTCGTCGGTGACGTTCTTGTAGTGCTTGCTGCGGATCAGGTGCCGCCCGGCGGCGCCATCGGTCGTGGGCTGGGGTTCAGGACAGCAGCCTGATCGCAGACCCTGCACTTCCTGCGGACGCATACCGGTCAAATACAGGCAGAGGATCACTGCGGCTGTGCCGAGATGCCTCATCAGCTCGGCGGCCTCTTCGAAGTCGATGTGCTCGCGCCAGGGCTTCCCCCCAATCTGGCCGCGGATCGGCACGCGCAAGGGAGACGTGCCCGGACGGTCGGCGAGCAGGCCATAGAGCTGGTGCTTGGTGGCGAACCGGTTGACCTGGCTGGTGCTCGCGCCCGTGAGAGCGGCTATGTAGGTGCGGGCCAGTGTGCTCCGGCCTTTTTGGCGGATGGAGGGCAGCGGGGTGCCCAAGCGAACCCGGGGCAGCAGGAACTCTTCGAGGGCAACCTGGCTCTCGGCGGTCGCCTGGTTGGCGGCGGCTGCAGCGAACAGCCGGCATCGTTCGGACCAGGCCGCCAGGATGTCGTCGGCGAAGTCGTCGACGAAACGGATCGCCCAGACCAGCAGAGGGCCGAGAACCTGCGGGTCCAGCGGCTCGGTGC
Source organism: Streptomyces sp. NPDC038213 (assembly GCF_055600495.1). Classification (NCBI taxonomy): domain Bacteria; kingdom Bacillati; phylum Actinomycetota; class Actinomycetes; order Kitasatosporales; family Streptomycetaceae; genus Streptomyces; species Streptomyces sp. NPDC038213. The sequence goes on along the minus strand of NZ_JBVJYM010000039.1, from coordinate 56,768 downwards.
TGTTCTCGCCGCCGTCCGAGCCGCCGACCGGGGGAAGGAAGTCGTCGACTCCCTCGATGTCCCACGGAGGCCGGACGGCGCCGGTGGGCTGGGCGCTGAGCTGATCGAACGCCCACAGATCCGTCAACATGGAGCAGATCTTCTCCGCATGACCGCGGCCAACATCGCTGCAGCGTTCGGCAATGTAGGCCCGCCACACATCATCGGTGCAGCCGGCCAGGCGGGTGATGCGGCGTTCGTGCAGCCAGCGGGCCAGCCGTATCCACTCGCCGTGGGTGTCCCGAAGGTCATGGGCGGATGTGCGGGCCCTGGCTCCGGCTCCTCGGGCCTTGAGATGGGTGGGCCGGAGCCGTCCGTTGATCATCGTCCAGGTGACGAGCTTCAGCTCGTCGAGCAGCGGAGCCGGACACCGCTTCCAGTGCATTTTGACGAGGTAGGTGCTGGGGTTGTCGATCAGTGGTGCCAGAGGCCAGACGGTATCTCCGTAGCGGGAGTTGGGGTGGGTATTGCCGGGGCTGATCCACTGGGGCAGCACTACCGGGGTCTGCGGGGTGGGAAGGGGCAGAACGTAGGGGTCGTACTCGACAGCGGGGCTGGTCACGGGCCGAGATCTTCTTTCAGTAGAAGCCGGACAACGGTGCGGTCGGCCTCGCTGACACGGGCCAAGGACGCCTTCCAGGCGACCGGACCGATCTTCTTGTGCAGGTCTTCCAGCCGCGTCAGATGAACGCTCCATCGCTCACGGAACGTGGCCTCCTCCAGGACGGACCGCAGACTCACGATCTGCTGGTGCAGGTGGGCGAGCCGGGGATGATGGCCGGGATGTACGTATGCGTTGGCGCAGGCCAGGCAGAGCAGGAAGTCCGCTCTGCAGCCGCCTTCGGGAGCCGGCCAGGGGCTGGCTTCCTCGTCTTCGCAGTCCACTGTCGCCGTCTGCTGATGTTGTGGATTCGGCTCGTTCGCCATCGTTCCGCCGAAGACGACGGCCCGGGCCTGGTCCAGGGCCTCGAGGGCGCCGTCGGCGAACACATCGCGCGAAGCGCGCTGAACCCTTTTGTCGGGCAGCACGTAGACACTCTCGTGCGTGTCTTGGGTGTGCTGCAGGGGGCGTCTCTGGTTCGTCACGGTCGTCCGGCGAGCTCGCTGGAAGGGCGACCCGCCGAGCCCGCTGCTGGCGGCCCACCACCTGCTCATCCCGAGGGAGACGCCGAAGGACAGGGGCCAGTGTACGGCCGGCCGGTCCAGGTTCGTGTGCTCGTCCTCACGCCGGCGGACGCGAGCAACCATCAGCAGATCGACGCCCGGCTGCAGCCGGTGGCCCAGTGCCCGTGCATGAGCCGTGGCCTCCAGGGCCTGGGTAATCAGCCTCCCGGGCGAGTCGGCTCCGGAATCGGTGACGTTCTCGGTGGAGAACCACCGTCCGCTGCCTGCTCTGCGCTTCTCGACCTGGACCTGATAGGTCAACGAGGTGATCTCCCCGGCTGACGGCGCGAGCGTCGGCACCGGCATGCGGTCGTACTGCGACAGGTTCCACCCGAACCGGTCCGTCAGCAGCACGGCCAGGGCCGTGAGCTCACCGCGGGACAAGAACAGCCGCCCCCACGTCCGCTCGGCCCCCTTGCCGCCCAGCAGACGGCCGCTTCTCACGGCGCGTTCTCCGCTCGGGTGCACAGTGTGGGGGACATCGCCGGTGCGGGCGAGGTGATCAAGAATCTTCCCGATCTTCCATCCACGGCTTCCCTCGGCAAGATCGTTGGCTCGCCAGCTGTCCAGCAGCCGTGTGTTCTCGCTGATCCGCAGCCAGGCCGACCGGAACTGCCGTTGAGCAGTCAGCACCACCCGCTCCCACGCGGCATCCTCAAACGACTGTTTGCTCGGCTTCAGGGCCGGGATCCGGCGGGCCAACTCCTCCGCCGCGACCCCCGTCGCCAACCGCACGTCTTGTCGCAGCACCGTGCGAACCGCGGACTGCTTGTTCGTGCCGGCGCTGGTGCCGCTGTTCACCTCCCGCCAGCTCAGCATCATGGCCGGGGTCAGACCGTCCAGGTCCTCGGGCGGGCTGTCCAGTTCCGAGAGGAAGTCCGCGAACAACTTCAGGCTCGACCAGTAAGTCTGAGCTGACCGGTGGCTTGTCCAGTTTCTGGACTGGCTGGCGAACGCGCCGGCCAGGGACCGCTGCATCGGACCGGCCACAGGAAGTTCAGCGAAGTCGTACTCCTTCTTGAACCCGGCCTTGTTGATGACCGTCACCACCAGCCCCTGCGGGCCCAGCGGCGGCTCGACGTGGTGGTCGGGCGGTGGCGGGACGGCCTTGCGGCCACGCCCGCTCACGACGCCACCCCAACGATCGTGTCGATGTCCTGGATGCCGACCGTCTCCCGGGCCAGCCGGGCGAACACGCCGTCCATGTCCTCGATGTCCTGGCCCTCGTCGGCGCTCTCCGCGGCAGCGAGGATCGACTCCAGTTGCAGGTGGGACACGGGCGCGAGGTAGTGCCGCTTGGTCGTCTCCACGTCCGAGTGCCCCAGCAGCGTCTTTACCAGCCACCACGGATCACCGAAGAGCTGGGCGAAGTCCCGCCGATCCTTCCGGGTCAGCCCGTAACGCTTCTCGAACAGCTCGTTGAGCAGGATCAACATGTAGAGCGCGAACGAGTGCCGGCCGGAGTGCGGCGTCGCGTACGGACTCTTCCCCCGCACCTCAGCAAGCCGGAACCTGCGGTGGACCGCCCTGTCCTCCTCGGTGAGCAGGGCCTGCTCGCAGCGCAGATTCGCCGCCCTGAACACACCGTTCCACCGGTCCGGGGCCATCGGCAGACCCTGCTCGGTCAGCCACAACCACGCCGGCTCCGGCCCGTCGGGCCCTTCGATGAACAGCCACAGCCGGTCCCGCCAGCCCAGTCGGCTCAGCTCCTGAGCGCCGGCGACACCGTTCTGGTCCACCCACTCGACCTTCGGCCTCAAACCGCGGGTCACTCCCGTGATCAGCCGTATCACCGGCAGCCGCTCATAAAGGCCCCGCTCCTGGGCCCGCTGAACGGCCCACGCCCGCTCCGACTCCACATAAGCCTCGACCTGGCCGACCGAATCCACCGACGCGTAGTAGGTCCGGCTGTTCTTCGACCTGGTCGACGCACTCGCCAGCTGGCCATGCACATAGCGGCCGCGGCGAAGACGCTGGGTCGGCAGCTCCAGCGTCAGCAATGAGCCGCACTCCTGCCGACGGAGCCCAGAACTCAGCACCAGCTGCACGAAGCTGGTGTTCCGCAGCTCCGTGCGCGATTCCCACCCCAGCTCGGTGACGCCGGCACGGGTATGGCCGCGCAGTCCGATGTTCAACCACAGATCCCAGGTCCGCGGCGTCAGCCACGACACCCGCGCACTCACCGAGTCCGGCGCCCTGTCCTCGCGCCGGGAGACGTCCACCGGCAGTGGGTAGACCTTGCCCCACTTGAACAGCTTCGTGAACGCGGCCGCCTCACGGTCCCACTTCGACCCACCGATCCGGCCCGGATTCTCCGGCGCATCACACCGCCAGTGCCGGTAGTCCGCCAGATCCTGCCGCGTTGCTTCCCGCCACGACAGCCCACGCGAGGACAGGAAATTCAGTAACGGCCGGTAATCCGTTCCGTAATTCCGCTTCGTCTCCCGCTCCAGATTCCGGAAGACCTCGGACCGTACGAAATCCAGGAAGTCCGGGTCCACCTTGCCGTCCGGCCGTAAGTACACCGGATCACCCGGCCTCAGGCCCATGCGGGCCACCGCTTCTGGCAGGTCCGGCACCCCAAGGACACCCTCCGCTGGCAGCGTTCCCCATCGGTCTGGATCCGGCACCCACTCCACGTGCCACTCGCTCAACTAGACCCCTCCTGATGCGCTTGAACACACCAGATCATCAGGGAAGCGGTGGTGGGCGCCGTCACCGGGACCCTGGCCCGTCCCCAGGTCCTGGTCTTGGGCTGCCCGGATGCCGCCGGGGTGCTGCACGTGGTGGGGCGTACGGTGCCGTTGCGGCCGGAGCAGTCCCGGCAGGCCGGGGAACACCTCGTGGCTGCGGCCGGTGGGCATCCGTGGGAGGGGGTGCGGTTCACGGCATCGTGGCGCAGCCGCGCCGTCCTCGACCTGCTGCTCGTAGACCCCGTTCTGGTTGCGGAGGTGAGTGCGGACCGGGCGGTGGACCGCGGCGGGGTCTACCGCCATCCGCTGAGCTTCAAGCGTCTGCGCCTGGACGTGGCGGCGGGGGAGGTGCCGCTGTTCAACGGGGGGTCTGCGGCCGCGGCTGGCTGACCGTGGTGGCTGGGGAGGCCGGGGAGGCGGGCCGTACGCGAGGGGGGCGGGGGAGGCCCCTTGCGCGGCCCGCCGCCTGACGTTTCGGGGCATGGTCGTCAGGGGCCGGGTCTGTCCAGTAAATGGCCGTACAGACCCCCGTCGAAAGCCGCATAGTGCAGCGCCGCCCGCCCCAACCGATCCCGATCCGTCATGCCGCCGTCCTGACCCGCGACCTTGACCAAACAGATAGGTGCACCCCCCGTACTTGTAACACTCCGTCACCGGGGCATGTCGGCGAGCTGGCCTGGCAGAGATCTGTCTCAGTGATCTCCGACGATGAAGCAGGCCCTCTCGTAGAGTTCGTCGAACGTGATGACCTCGACGTCCTGGATGGACGTCCGGTACAGCTCGAAGGAGCTCAGCTTTTCCGGGTTCACGTCGCCGTTCTGGATGAACTCGCGCAGGCTCCCGATCACTACGACCTGTCGCGGGCGCGTGGTGGACAGCTCGATGCCTGTAGGGGTGCCGTCTTCCTCGTAGATCCGGGTGAGGAACTTGCTGGAGATGAGCTGCTGGGCCCTGCTGGCTGTCTTCTGCACCTGCGCCACGCCGCCGCCGAGTTCCTTGGATGCCTGGAAGACGCCCGAGCGGTAGGGGGTCCGGGCGAGCAGTTCGGTGTCGTGTCTCTTGATCTCGCAGAAGAGCATGCTGCTTATCAGGCCTCTGGACCGCATGATGGCGTCGATGCGCTTACCGGCTCCGCCGAAGAGGTTGGCGCCGGTGGTGATCTGTTCCAGTTTGCCGTCGTTGATGGATTCGCAGGCGATGAGGTTGAGGCCGTAGCCGAATATCCACTGATTCGCCTCGAAGAAGGCCTGCCAGACCGCTTCCACCCCACGTGTCGTTGCCAGACTTTCCTCCTGCCGGAAATATTCCGGATCGTTCAGCAGTCGCTCGAACCTCTGGAGCTGTTCCTTGCGGTTGCTGATCAGCCGGATGTCCTCCTCCGTGAGACCTCCGCCGATGGCTGTCCTGACCGCGCCGAGAACCGTGGTCCGGTCCTGGCCGGTCAGCAGCTGGGCCAATTGGGTCTCGTCGCCGGCCACGAGCTGGAAGGAACTGCCGGGTGTGCTCAGGCTGGTGCAGCCCTGAAGAAAGTTGATGACTTTCCAGAAGTTCTCGTGGGCGTCCCCGGTGTCGACGAGTGCTTTGACGGCCCGGGTGGTCCCGGTCTCAGGCACTGTCTGCGTGGCGGCGACTTCCCCAGCCTTCTTCTTGTCCTTCTTCCAGAGCTTGATCCTTGGCGTGAAGGTGTCGCCCTTCTTGATGATGGTGACGTTGCACAGGGTCGCTACCTGCGGTCGTTCGTCGAGAACGAAGTCCGTGATCATCCGGGATGCGCGGATGTCGTAGAGGTAATGGAACCCTCTGCTGTCCTGCGTGCCGCGGATCTCCAGGTCGGTGAAGTCCCTGTGGCTGACGTCGAACTCGGTGGTGGAGAACGGGAGCCGGAAGCCTCGAACGATGGGGGTCGCGGGTGCTGCGGCCTGGGTCCGCCAGTCCGGTGGGATGCTGGGCAGCGGGCGGGTGTCGCCCTCGATAACGAGGTCCTGGACGTCGACGCGCCCGAGCTGGATGAGCACGGACTGCAGCGTCTGCCAGACCGACTCCTTCACCTCCGGGGTGCAGGTGGGCAGAAGCTCGCGTTCAACCGTCAGGACCGCCTCGTAGGTGGAATCCGTCCAATTGTCACCAGGTATGGGGTGGAAGCTGCCACCATCACGACGGAGGGTCAGTACCGCGGTGCGAAGCAGGTCGCGTGCGGTCTCCTCGCCAGCGCAGTCCAGGAGGCTGAAGGCCTGGCCGAGGACCAGGTCGAGCTTGCCCGTGTCCTCGTCCTCAAGCGGCAGCGAGACCAAAGGGCCACTGGGTGGAACTCGTACCGGCTCGTACAGGGGGCGGCCCGAGAAGAACTCGTGCGCACGCAGACCCCATCCGTCCGGTGCCAGAAGCAGGTTCAGTTCCTCGACGTGTCTTGTGGCCTCCTCGACATCAGTCGCCACCTCAGGGTGGACCACCCGCGCCAGAAACCTGAGCAGTACCTCGTCCGGCCCGTCGGAGAGCTCCAAGCGGGAGTCCTCGAAGATCCAGTCGTCAGGCAGGTCATCGTTGTTGAACCGGTGCTGGCGGATATCGGAACGGACAGTTGGAAGCTGACTGTCCCCGACTTGAGCTCGGTCCAGGTCGTAGAGGCCCTCTAGGAACGTGACCTCGTCCATTTTCCCCCACCAGGGGCGCGATATCCCGCCCAGGTACGTGAAGATGTCACGTCGTGTGACTGCGGTGATGCTCGGCGGCTCGTTCGCGCTGGCGGGAACTGTGGAGGTCATGTGTCCAGGATGGACGGTTAGGCAGCAGGGCGCCGGATAATTGCGGCTTTCACCCAGGCGATCACGATGCCACCCCGGGCGTGGGGCCTGGGGTACATGTCCGGCGAGTCCAGGACGCCGGGAAGCGCCGCCCGGCCGCCGGGCAGTCCGCCGGCCGGCCCCGGTCCGGGCAGGACTGGATCGGCAACGCGGCAACGCGCCGCGACGCCCGAGAAGGACGGGTTGCTGGAGCTCGGTGACCCGGGTGCTGCTCACCCGCGAGCGGATGCGCGCGTACGGCCTCCTGGTGATGGAGGGTAAGCGCGGCGACCCGTGGTGGCCGGCCTTCACCCGCCTCTACGGAGGTCGACTTCGAGCGCCCGGGCCAGTGGGAGGTGGAGGTGCTGGAGCCGGACGAGCTCAAGCGCCTTGTCATCGAGGCCGTCGCCCTGTACGTCGACCGCGATGTCCTCTCGCAGGAGAACGCCCGCGAGGAACAGCAGCGCGTTGTCCTGGAGAGGGGTCGCCGGTCGGTGGGGTGCGCCGAACAGGGGGCCGTCCTAGGCGGGCCCTGATTCGGGCTTCTACGCCGTGGTGGTTTCGCGGGGAGGCAGGCCCGGGATCACGCCGTCGACCAGGTTGGTGCGGATTTCGCGGACGGCTGGTCCCGGGGTTCCCCTGAGTTCGGTGCAGGCGATGATGACCTGTCCTCCGCTGCCCGAGGGATCTTCGAAGGCGGCGAGGTCGGTGAGGCCGGCGAGGAGAGCATTGCCGGTCCGCTGGTCCTCCGGGCTTTCGCCGAGGCCGGTGAAAGGGCCGTCCACCATCAGGAACTGGGGCACCGGCATCGCCGGTACTTCCCGGGCGGCGTCGCGCAGGGCCAGCAGGACACTGACGTTCGTGCGGGTCATTCCGTGGCCGGCGACGACCCGCGCATCGAAGGTGCCGCCGTTGATGGTGACGGAGAAGTCCTCCGCGCTGATGGAGACCGTGTTGATCTCCGGGTCGCAGGCCTGCATCCGGCGCAGCGCATGATGCGACCACCGGTCGGTTCCCTGCTTCACCATCAGGTCGGTGTCCTGCCGGGCGGCGGCATACGCGGACTCGGCGACCGCCTTGTCCTTCTCCAGCCGGGGGAGCCGTTCTCGTAGTTCCGCCAGTTCCGCGACCTCGCGCAGGTGCTCGGCGTTCTGCTCCAGCCGTGCGGCGAGCTCACGCACCGCCGCCTCGGCCTCCACCACGATCCGCTGCTGCGGCGCGATCTCGTCTTGAGCGAAGGCCCGTGCGGCAGCCGCCGCCTCCACCACGGCCCGGTCGGCGTCGCCGACCCGGCCGCGGGCGTCTTGTGCCGCCTGAGCCGCACGGCGAGCCGCGTCGCGCGCCTGCTCGGCGGCCTGCTGCGCGCGGTCCATCCTCTGCTGGAACTGGTCGGCGCGCTGCTGGCGTTCGGGGTCGAAGCGCCGGCACGTGGGGCAGTCGTCTTTCGACAGCCCTGTCAGATCGAGCGCCCGCACGCAGGTGGGGCAGAGGCTGGGGTCGGTAGCGGCCTCCCGCAGCCCGGCCAGACGCCCCTGCGCCTCGGCCGCCGCCGCTTCCAGCAGCCGCGCCGTACGCTCCCGGTCGTCGGCGGCCTCACGAGCGGCCCGCCGAGCCTCCTCTGCCGCGGACGTCTTCGCCTGGAGCTCGGCGAGCCGGGCGTTGAGACGGCTGAGCTCGGCCCCGGCCTTCTGCGCCACCCGCGCCTGCTCCTTGTGCTGCGCGGCCCACTGCGCGCCGCGGCGCTGGAGGTCCTCGACGGACGGCAGGTCACGCTCCTCGCGATCGCGCAGGATCCGCGCCACGCGGTTCTTCGCCTTGCGCCAGTCCTTCTTCCGAGTGTCGGCTTCCTGGCGCAGTTCGTCGACCGCCTGGTCATCGGCTCCCAGCAGCACGCGCCCCACCGCGATCCGCTGCTCCCTGCTCTGCCGGCCTAGGTAGTCGCTCGGCAGATCGCGCTGGCGTGCGTAGAGCCACGGCACCAGCAGGTCCAGCGTCACCCGCGTACGCCCCGCGCCCAGCCGGGGAATGCCGAGGAGGTCCTGGAAGACATCAGCGGCCGACCTGCGGGAATCGCTGCGCTTAACCGGGTGACGCTCCTCGGCGTTCAGCGCGCCGCGGGTGAAGGACACGTCTTCCCTCCGGGCGGTGGTGCTGCGCGTGATCTGCCACCGCTCCCCGTTGATCCGGGCGACGAACCCGACGCGACCGCACATCGCCGCGGCATCCATCAGCTTCGCGTTCTCCACCGCCAGCGCCCACCACACAGCTGCTTCCAACGCCGTGCTCTTGCCTGACCGGGTCACTCCCGTCAGCGCGGGCAGAGGGGCATCGAGTCTGACCTCGCCCAGCACGCCGCCGACCTCGAACAGCATGCACTCGATATTGAGTGTGATCACCCGGTGCCTCCCGCAGCCTCGACAGCGCTTCAGCGCTCGTAGCGGGTAACGACACGCAGCCGCCCCAGTGACGTGCCGCCCCAGACCGGCGCCGACTCTGCGAAGATCCGGTAGCCGTCTACGTTCCGAAACGCGACTAGGACGGTCTGCTGCGCTCCTCAGCCTCACGCGAGATCTTGTTGACAAGGTCCCAGAATGGACCCCCCTGACCAGCACCAGCGCCCGGTCGGGGAACAGCACCCACACCGAAGAGCTGACCGATGCGAGTCTCCCAGCAACCCCGGCACTGGCAGTCCCCCGCACTGTGAGTCGGGCAGACCCGGTCAGCCGTCTCGACGACCAGCGCGGCCAATGCCTCCGCACGCTCCTTCCAGCGTGCCGCGCCGGAATGAGCCTCCGACGCCTCCCGTTCTGCCCGCCGCCGCGCGCCGATCATCGCCCAGTCAGGACCGCCTCCGCCGTAGTAGCCCACCACTCGCTCCCGCTCGTCCCGACACCCTTTCATCCGAGGACAACGCCCTCACCAGCAACAAGACACGTCACATCACCCAGGAGGCTCCGAAACCTGGGACGTGGGGTGTCGCCTGCACCGCCGGCGCCCGGCCGCACCTGATCCGCGCGGACCGGGCTCTGCTGAGCCCCCGGGCCGCCCCGCGGGGCGGCCTCCCCGTTGTGCTGGATGCCGACATCTTCGGCGGGCACTGGCTCGCCGACCGGATGGAAACGCTTGAGGTAGTCCCATCGCGACCGCTGCGGGCCCCGATGGTGTCGCCCCGGCCACACGCCCACAGGGAACCTGAACGCCGTAGCGCCTTCCGCTCCGATGGATCTGTACCCATCGCCGTGTAGCGTTCGCCCAGCTCAGATGCGGCGAAGGCATCAAGGGCCCGTTCTGCGGCCTGCTCGGTCGGGGCCGTGTAGATGGTCTTCAGAGTCGGCGCAGGCTTGGGGTTGTCCCGCACTGAGGGGAGCCGGAGCGCTGCCGTCCACGTGGCCGCGCCGTCGCCCTCGGCGCCGGCCTGCAGGCCCAGAACATCGGTTCGTCGCGGGGGCCGGCCCGCCGTACCGGGCCCGGTCCCGCCCGGGTTCCTTGAAGGGACATGCAACGAGCCGGACGCCGAAGCGAAGGACGAGCGTGTAGCCCGTGATCAGGAGGGCGAGGCCCAGGCGGACCTCTCCGGAGACAGCGCGGGGCCGGCCGCATCACGGCCCGCGCGCAGTCAGTAGGCGGTGTAGCCCCCGTCTACCGTCACGACGCTGCCGGTGACGCGGCGGGATTCGTCCGCGGCCAGCCACAGGGCGGCCGAGGCGATGTCCTCCGGCTCCATCAGGGCGTTCATGGGCTGGGAGCGGACGAAGATCTCTTCGTGTTCGGCGACCGGGACGTCGAGGGAGCGTGCGATCTCGGTCAGCATGCGCCCTTCGGCCTGGTCGTCGTCGCGGACCGAGCCCGGGCACACGGCATTGACCCGTACCTTGTAGGGGGCGTAGTCGAGAGCAGCCGCCTTGGTCAGGCCCACCAGGCCGTGCTTGGCGGCGACGTATCCGGCGAAATGGCGGTAGCCGACCAGGCCGGCGGTGGAGGCGATGTTGATGATGCTGCCCGACTTCTGACGGACCATGTGGCCGCCGACGGCCCGGATCAGCCGCCACGCGCCCGACAGGTCTACGTCCAGCATCAGCTGCCACTCCGGCTCGTCGATCTCGTGGACGGGCCGGCCCGACGGCGCGGCGATGCCGGCGTTGTTGACCAGCACATCGAGCCGTCCGAACCGGTCGAGCGCGGTCCGGACGGCGGCCTCGACCTCGGTGGTGTGCCGGACGTCGGCCTCGGTCACCAGTACGGCCGCTCCGGCCTCCCGGCACAGCGCCGCCGTGTGCTCCAGTTGGCTGGCCGAGCCGAGGGGGTAGGGAACGCCGGACAGGTCGGACGCCACGTCGAGGAGGACGAGGTCGGCGCCCTCCCGTGCGAAGGCGCAGGCGGTGGCCCGGCCGAGGCCGCGTGCCGCGCCGGTGATCAGGGCGGTCCTGCCGACCAGTCGGCCGGTCATCGCGCCGCCACCGGACCTTCCCGGAGGGCCTCGGTGACGATGCGAAGAAGGTCCTCCGCGCTGTCGGTGAGGTACATGTGGCCGCCGGGGAGTTCGGCACACTCGAATCCGCCGGTCGTGGCGTCCGCCCACTGGGCGGTCTCCTGCGAGCTGACGAGGTCGTCGTCGGCGCCGCGCAGGGCCGTGATGGGTGCGCTCAGCGGTCCGGGGTACGAGGGGCGGTAGTTCTCGTGCATCTCCACGTCCGCGCGGAGCAGCGGGACCAGCAGTTCGAGCATCTCCTCGTCCTGCATGGCCTGGTGGGTGTATCCGGCGAAGCCCCGTACCCGGGTCAGGAACTCCTCGTCGCCCAGGCCGGTGGCACGGCGGGCCCGGGGCTTCCACGGGCCCGCCGATCCGCTGACCACCAGTCGCTCGACGGGCAGCCCGCCCAGGTCACCGATGCGGTGCGCCAGTTCGTACGCGAGGACCGCGCCGAGGCTGTGTCCGAAGACGGCGACGCCCTCGGCGCCGTCCAGCTGGGGCTCAAGCCAGGCCCAGGCTTCGTCCATGGCCGCGGAGGCGTCCGTGTGGAACTCGTCCAGGAACCGTTCCTCGCGGCCGGGCAGCTGGACGGCGGCAATCCGCAGGCCGTCCGGGGTGAGGGGCTGCCACTTGCGGAAGAAGGAGGCTCCGGCTCCGGCGAACGGGAGACAGACCAGGACGGTGGGCTCGATGGATTGCATGGGTACCTCTGCTCGGGGTTCGGGGGGAAGTCGGCTACCGGCGGGCGCCGTCGAGGTCGAGCACCAGGCGCTCGAAGCCGCGGAAGGTCCGGTTCTTCCGCCAGGTGACGTCCTGTACGGTCGCGTCGGGGAACCGCCTGGCGAACCCGGTAAGCAGCTGGGCCACCGTGAGGCGGGCGAGCGGGGCTCCGACGCAGTAGTGCATGCCGAAGCCGAACGCGACGTGGTCGGAACGGTCCGTGCCCTGGGGGTGCGCGGTGGGGGCGGTCGGCAGCTGCGGGGTGTCGAAGAGGTCCCGGCCGGTGAGGGACACCAGTACAAGGTCTCCCTCCGGGATGGTTTCGCTGCCCAGTTCGGTGGTTGAGGTGGCGATGCGGGCGACATGGCCGAGCGGCGCGTAGACCTCCAGGGCTCGCTCGACGACGTCCTTCGCCGCTTCGTCGGTGTCCGCGGCGGCGATGCGGGGGGCCAGGCCGTTGCCCAGCATGTGCCAGAGGGCGAAGCCGATCAGTCCGACGGTGGTCTCCAGGCCGCCGAACATGACCATGGAGGAGGTGGCCAGGCGGTCCCATTCGCTGCCGCTGGCGCGGCTCCAGATGCTGTCCTCGTCGGGGGCGTTCTTGATGAACTCTCCCATCTCGCGGAGCGCTTCCTGGGCGTCGACGGCGCAGTCCCGGCGGTAGGAGGTGCCGAGGAAGTCAGTGAGTGCCTTGGCCCAGCGGTGCAGGCTGAGGTGGTCGCCGCCCGGCAGGCCGAGCAGCAGGCCGATGGTGCGGGCCGAGATCCGGTCCGCCAGCTCGGGGACGGCGTCGCGGCTCGCGGACGCGGCGTAGGCATCCAGCTCCTCTTCGATGATGACCTCGATGGTCTCCTCCAGCTTGCGGATGCGGCGCGGCGAGAACAGGGGCTGCACGGCCCGGCGGGCGGTGGTGTGCCCGCTGCCGTCGAGCAGGACGAACCAGCGGCGCATCGTCTCGATGAGGTGCGAGCACTCCTCGTGCATGTCGGCCGGGAGGTAGCTGAGGTTGGCCGCTTCGAGGGTCTCGGAGGAGAGGCGGGGGTCTTCCAGGGCGGCCTGGGCCGCCTGCCGACCCCATACAACCCAACAGCCGAGTTCGTCGTAGTAGCGGACCGTGGAGCCGGTGGTGGATGCGGTGGTGGTGCCGTCGGCGGTCACGTTCTGTCCTTCTCTGGGTTGTCGGCGGACCGGGGGCTGGTGGGGAGGTCGCGCTGGCGCCGCATCGGGCCGAAGGCCAGGACGATCCAGCAGGGCGCCAGGAGTCCGGTCATGATCCACATGGCGCTGCGCGGCCCGAGTGCATCGCCGAGGAATCCGCCGAGGAGCGAGCCGAGGGGGATGGTGCTGTGGTTGAGCACCATGGTGGTGGCCACGACGCGTCCCAGCAGGCGGGGCGGGCAGTACGTCTGGCGGAAGCTGCCGAGGACGACGTTGCAGGCGGTGATGCCGACACCGATCACGAACGCCCCGGCCGCGTAGAAGGCCAGGCCCGCCCCCTCGGAGGCCAGGGGCATCAGCAGCGCGAAGGGGCTGGTGAGGAGCTGCATCAGCAGCATGCCGCGGCCGGTGCCGAAGCGGCGTCCCACCGCTTCGGCGAGTACGGCCCCGACGATACCGCCGATGCTCCCCGAGGTCAGCAGCAGCCCGACGGTGGCGGAGTTGACGCCCACCGTACGCACCAGGAACACGACATGGACCGCCTGGTAGCCCATCAAAGCCAGGTTGACGAGTGCCCCATAGATGACCATGGGCCGCAGGTAGTGGTCGCGGAGGACGAACCGCAGCCCCTCGCGGATCCTGGTCCGCAGGCTCTCTTCCGGGGCGTCGGGCGCCGGGGGCTCTTCCTTCGCCCGGATCGAGGTGAGGCAGAGCGTGGAGACGAGGAAGGTGAGGGCGTCGAGGAGCAGTCCGGCGACCGCTCCGATGAACTGGGTGATCAGGCCGGCGAGGCCGGGGCCCGCCACATTGGTCGCCGACTCGCTCGCCTGGAGCTTGGAGTTGCCTTCGAGTAGATCCCCTTCCGCCAGGACGGTGGGCAGGTATGCGTGGTTAGCGGTGTTAAAGAAGACCGCGCTGGTGCCCAGCGCCACCGCGACGACCAGCAGATGTGTGAAGGTGAGGGCGTCCAGCCAGGCTGCGAGCGGGACGCTGGTGCAGAGCGCGGCGGACACCGTATTGCAGACGATCATCACGGGGCGTCGGCGCATGCGGTCCACCCAGGCGCCGGCCGGCAGACCGATCAGCAGCCAGGGCAACCAGACGGCGGCCGCCAGGACGCCCACCGCCGTGGCACCCGTGTCTAGCACCGTGACCGCGATCAGCGGCAGGGTCACGAAAGTCACGCTGTTTCCGAGGGTCCTGGCGGTCTCGCCGGTCCACAGCAGCCGGTAGTCCCGTATTCGCAGCACCGAGCCACGCAATGTCGTGTTCATGAGAGTATCCTGCGCCCTTACGGACGGATCACCGCGGCCGGGAAGGCGGGGGTCTCGTTGATCCGGTCGATCAGGGGGATGTCGCGGATGTCGCCGTGTCCGAGCGCCCACATCAGGAAGCGCTCCACGCCCATGCCGAACCCGGCGGTGCGCATGGGGAACTCCTCGCGCATGCGGACGTACCAGGCGTACTCCTGCTCGTTGACGTCGTGCATGACCATGGACTTCCGCAGGAGCTCCACGTCCGCGTGGCGTTCTCCGCCGCCCACGATCTCGCCTAGGCCGAAAAACAGGTCGGCGTTGCGCGCGGTCCGTCCGTTCTCGTCTCCGAAAACCTGGTAGAACGGGACCGCCAGGGAGTCGAAGTGGTGCACCCACACGAATTCGCTGACCCGATCCATCAGCAGCCGCTCGCCCTTGCGGGTGAGGCTCCGCCAGTTGCCGGCGTCGTGGACGCAGCCGTCGGTGTCGCCGACAATCCGTACGGCCTCCGCGAAGGAGAGCTGCTCGAACGGGGCGCCGTGGTCGGCCATGCGCTCCAGGTGGGAGATGTCGCCGCGGGCGGTGGCCAGACGGTCTCCGTGCTGGTCCAGGATCGCGGCGGCCAGGGCCTTCACATAGCCGTCGACGTAGTCGATCATCTCCTCAAGGCCGCCGGGTATCTCGGCCTCGCTGTGCGTGTATTGGTTCAGGTGGGTCTCGTCGGGGGTCTCGCCCCGGTACGAGGGCTGGATGTCCCAGCAGCCGCCGGGGGCGAGCCGGCAGCCGTACTCGAGCGCGAACTGCATGGAGTCCGGAAGGTAGGTCTCGACGCCGAGGACGGAGACGGGGACGGGCTCGGAGTCGCTGCCGAGCGCGGTCGGGCAGGTGACGGTCCGGGTGGTCAGCGGGAAGGGGAGGTTGCGCAGGCCCCGGCCGTTCGCGTAGTCGGCGGTAGCCGTGCGCACGGTGTGGAACAGGTCCGCGACCAGGGCGTACCAGGGTGAGCGCAGGGCGTGTACGAAGGCGTCCGGCTCGTTGATGCCGTGGGTGGACGGCGGTTGCAGGATCGGCATGTTCAGGACTCCTTGCTGCGGTTTTGCTGTTCGTCCGCCGTGGGCGGGATGTTCTGGTTGCGGTGCAGGACGTTGCCGGGGTCGTAGGTGTTCTTCACCTTGGCGAGGCGGGCGTGGCGGGCTGCGCCGTACACCTCGCGCACCCGCCCGTCGTGCTCGTCCTGGAGGTAGTTGACGTACGCACCGCCGGTACTGAGGGGGGCGAGCCGCTCGAGGGAGCGGCGCGGCCAGGCGGTGTTCTCGGCGTCCTGTCCGGGGTCGGTCCACTGTGAGGAGACTGTGCAGATGTAGCGGGCTTCCCGGCTGGGGAAGGCGGAGTCGTCGTCGGGGACGTCGGTGATGGCCCCGCGGAGGTACTCGAAGTCGACGGAGGACAGCCGGGAGGGCATATCGCGCGCGATCGCCGTGAACTCCTCGGCCTCCTCGGGTGAGAGCTCGTCGAGGTAGCACGACTTGGTGAAGTACCGGTTGCCGTGTGGTTCGCCGTGGTCGCCGAGGGCCTGGAGCTCCGCGTAGGACAGCAGACGGGTGAGTTCGGCCGCGGGCCTGACGTCCGCGAAGAGGGGGGCGGTGCGGGAGGGCCCCTCGGCGGGGTCGCCGAACCAGGCCACGGCGAGGACCAGGGCGCGTTCGCCCCGGAGCTCGGCGGGGATCCATTCCTGGTCGCCGGCGAACTTCAGGCATCCGACGGCGTGCAGGTCGGGCCCCTGCCGCTCGGCGTACGTGCGGTAGGCGGCCAGCGCGGCCGGGGCCTGGTCCAGTGGGTAGACACCGACGTGGTGATGTACGGGTCCGACCTGCCTCAGCCGGAGCGTAAACCGCGTGACGATGCCGAAGTTGCCGCCGCCGCCGCGGAGGGCCCACAGCAGCTCGGGGTGGTTGTCCTCGTCGGTCTCGATGACCGTGCCGTCGGCCAGAACCACCTCGGCGGCAAGGATGTGGTCGCAGGTCAGCCCCCACTTGCGGGCGAGCCAGCCGTATCCTCCGCCGAGGGCCAGTCCGCCCAGCCCGGTGTGCGAGACGACGCCGGCCGGACAGGCCAGCCCGTGCGGGGTGGTGGCGGCGTCCACGTCGCGGAGCAGTGCGCCGCCCCCGGCCCGCGCGGTCCCGGCGACGGGGTCCACGTCCACGTCCGACAGCGGGGCGAGGTCGATCAGCAGGGCACCGTCGGCGAGCGCCGTCCCGGCCACGTTGTGGCCTCCGCCCCGGACTGTAACGTCGAGGCCCGCGGCGGCGGCGTGCCTCAGGGCCAGTGAGACCTCGCCCGCGTCGCGGCAGCGGGCGATGAGAGCCGGACGCCGGTCGTGCATGCCGTTCCAGATGCGGCGGGCCTCGTCGTAGCCGGGGTCCTCGGGGAACAGCCAGTGGCCCGGCAGGGAGGCGGGAGGATTCGCTGTGTGCATGGGTGTCACTTGGCTCCTTGCGTGTCCGCCGCGGCACCCCTGGGTGCGGGGGCAACGGCCTTGAGAATGTCGGTGAGGGTTCGCGCGATCACCGCGCGGGGCTGCTCCGCCATGGCCTCCTCGTGGGCACAGGCCAGCGCAACGGTGTTCAGTTCGCGCACGTACGGCAGCCATGCCTCGGGCACGGGCCCGTCGGCGTTGCGGCCCTCGGTGGCGGTGAAGAACACGGCCGGCCCGTCGAAGGTCTCGGGGTGCCAGGCGGAGGCCAGCCTGCTGCTGTTGACGCCGACGTCGACCATCCGGTCGAACTGGTCCCGGTCCATCGGCAGGCGCCGCGCGGCGTCGGCCCGGAGTGCGGTGAGCCATTCGCCGAAGTCGGCGCTCTGTCCCGCCGGGTCCAGGGGTTCCCCGGCCAGCGTTGCGAGCAGGGCGTACTCGTCCCACTGTGCCGGGTCCGCGTAGTCCGGGCAGGGCCAGGTCTCGCCCGGGTAGGAGTCGATGAGCGCGAGCAGTTCGACCTCGTCTCCGTCCGTGCGGAACCGGGCGGCCAGGGCCTGGGCGATGTTGCCGCCCAGCGACCAGCCGAGGAGCCGGTACGGGCCTTCCGTCTGGACGGTGCGGATCTGCTGGGCGATCCGGTCGATGACGGTGGCGAAGTCCTCTGGCACGGCGGCGCCGGGCGCCAGGCCGGGGGCCTGGACGCCGTACACGGGCAGCCATGCGGGTAGTTCCCTGGCCAGTTGCGCGTAGCTCCAGGCCAGTCCGGTGGCGGGGTGGACGCAGAATAGGGGGCGGGTGCCGTCGCCCATGTCGGGGGCTCCGCCGGGTTCCGTCGCGGTGGCGGCCCGCAGGGGCAGCAGCACCTCGTAGTCGGACGCCTCTCCGCCCTGGGCGCCGAGGAGCCGTGCCGGGGTGGGGTGCCGGAACAGGTCGCTCACGGCGAGCCGGGTGCCGAGTTCCGCGCGGACCCGGGAGACGAGGCGCATGGCCAGCATGGAGTGGCCGCCGAGGGCGAAGAAGTCGTCGTCGACGCCGACCCCGGGCAGCCCCAGCACCTCGGCGAACAGCGCGCACAGGATCGCCTCGCGGGGGGTGCGGGGAGCGCCGTCGGCCGGGCCCGCCGTGTGCCGGGGGGCCGGCAGCGCGGCGCGGTCGAGCTTGCCGTTGACCGTTAGGGGCATCTCGTCGAGGACGACGAACGACGACGGCACCATGTACTCGGGCAGGGCCTGGGCGACATGGGCGCGCAGGGCCGCCGGATCGGCTTCGGCGGCGGGTCCGTCGGCCACGACGTAGGCCACCAGCCGCTTGTCACCGGGTAGGTCCTCGCGGACAAGCACGGCGGCCTGTCCCACCGCGGTGTGGGCCTCGATGACGGCCTGCACCTCGCCCGGCTCCACCCGGAAACCGCGAACCTTGGCTTGGTGGTCGACCCGGCCGAGAAATTCGAGTTCGCCGGCGGCGTTCCAGCGGGCCAGGTCACCGGTGCGGTACATGCGCGTGCCCGGTTCCCCGTACGGGTCCGCGACGAACCGCTCCGCGGTCAGCGCGGGCCGCCGCGCGTAGCCGCGGGCGAGGCCGGCGCCGGCCACATACAGCTCTCCGGGGACCCCGGTCGGCACGGTCCGCAGTCGCGCGTCCAGCACGTACGCCCGAGTGTTCCACAGCAGCCGGCCGATAGGGGCCCGGCCCCCGGAGGGCAGGGCTTCGGGCCGGATGACGGAGATGGACACGTCGTCCGAGCACTCGGCGGGGCCGTAGACGTTGGCGAGGGGGATGCCGGGGAACCGCTTGTACCAGCGGACGACCAGGTCCGGCGGCAGTTCTTCGCCGTGTACGAGCATCCAGCGCAGTCCGGCGCAGTGCTCGGCGGTGCGGTCGTCGGCGTCCCACAGGTCGAGGAGGGCCCGCAGGACCGCCGGGACGATCTGGATGACGGTGACCCCGTGTGCCGCGATCGCCTCGGTCATGGCCTGCGGGTCGCGGGCGGTGTCGTCGTCGAAGACATGTACCCGGCCGCCGGCGAGCAGCAGGGTGAGCGTCTGCCAGATGGAGACGTCGAAGGTCAGCGGGGCGTTGAAGGCGATGGTGTCGGTCTCGTCGAGTCCGTAGAGGTCGATGACCGCGCGCAGGTGGTTGGACAGGCCTCGGTGCGGAACCATGACGCCCTTGGGGCGGCCGGTGGAGCCCGAGGTGAAGACCGAGTAGGCGATGGCCTCCGGGTGGGGCACGGGGGTTGCCGGGCCGCCGCTGGCTGCGTCAGGGGTTTCTGCGGCGGGGCCGCCGACGGCCCCGGCCGGGACCGATCCGGGCAGCACCACGGTGACGGGGTCCCCCGTGCAGGCGGCAGCGATCTCCCGGGCCCGGTCCACGAGTGCGGGCGCGGCCAGCAGGTAGCGCACCTCGGCGTCCGACAGCATCTGGGCGGCCCGAGACACCGGCGTGCCCGGGTCCATCGGCATGTAGCCGCCTCCGGTTCCCAGTGCGCCGAGCACGGCGGTGACGAACCACGGGCTTCGCTCGGACAGGACCGCGGTGAGCTGGTCCGTTCCGGCGCCCTCGGCGGTCAGGGCCGCTGTCACCGCAGCGGCGGCGCGGGCCAGCCCCGCGTAGCTGGTGCTGCCGTGCGCGTCGGACACGGCGGGCGCGTCCGGGCGTCGGGCGGCCAGTTCCCGGATGCGGGCGGGAAGGTCGATCGGGATTTCGGCGACGGTGGGCCCGTTCCAGTCGGTGAGGAGGCGGTGCTGTTCCGCCGCGGACAGCAGTTCCAGTTCGCCGATCGGGCGGTCCGGGTCGGCGACCGCTGCCTCGAGGAGGCGGGTCAGCCGCTCGCCGAGGGCCACGACCGTGGCGTGATCGAAGAGTTCCGTCGCGTATTCGAGCACGGCGCGCAGTCCAGCCGGGCGGCCGGCTTCGTCGCGCCGGTCCTCGAAGTCCACCGACAGGTCGAACTTGGCGGTGTCGGTGCCGAGGGGCTGGAGACGCACGTCCGCGCCGGGCAGCCGGAGCCCGTCGCCGAGAAACCCGTCGTCGAGGGCCACCAGGACCTGGAACAGCGGGTGCCAGGCCAGGGAGCGCTCCGGGTTGAGTTCCTCGACAAGGCGGTCGAAGGCGACGTCCTGGTGAGCGTACGCGGCCAGATCGGCCTCCCGTACGCGCCGCAGGAGTTCCGCGAAGCCCGGGTTGCCGGAAGTGTCGGTGCGCAGCACGAGGGTGTTGACGAAGAAGCCGACCACGTCGTCGAGGCTTTCGTCGGCCCGGCCTGCGACGACGGTGCCGAGCGGGATGTCCTCGCCGGCACCGGAGCGGGTCAGGAGGGTGGCGACGGCTGCCTGGAGAACCATGAACAGGGTGGATCCGGTGGTCCGGGCCAGGTCCAGTACCCGCTGGTGGAGGCCTACGGGCAAGGTGAGTTCGACGGTGGCGCCGAGGTGTCCGGATTCGGCCGGGCGGGGGCGGTCCAGCGGCAGCTCGATCTGCTGGGGCAGCCCGTCCAGTGCGGTGCGCCAGTGGGCGAGCGAGCGTTCGTGGGCCTCGCGGCCCGGCCCCTCCTGAGTCTGCCGCTGCCACAGGGTGTAGTCCGCGTACTGGACGGGCAGCGGGGTGAAGGTGTGGGTACCGCCGCGGAGCCGGGCTTCGTAGGCCTTCGTGAGGTCGCGCAGCAGGGGGCGCATGGACAAGCCGTCACCGGCGATGTGGTGGAGCAGGACGAGCAGGACGTACTCGCCCGCGCCGTCGTGCCCGTCCGCGGGGGCAGCCTCGAACAGCCAGGCCCGCAGCGGGATCTCGGTGGTCACGTCGAAGCTGTACCGGGCTGCCCGGGCAGCCTCGTCGTCAAGTGCGGCGGCGGGGATGCGCCGGACGGTCAGTGACGGCTCGGCCTGGCTGATGGGCAGGATCAGCTGGTGGGGCTCGCCGTCGGGTGCGGGGAAGAGGGTACGCAGTGCCTCGTGGCGGGCGAGTACGTCGCCCAGTGCGGCCCGCAGGGTGGTCGGGTCGACGTGGCCGGTGAGCCGCAGCGCGAGCGGGATGTTGTAGGTGGGGGCGGGGCCCTCGACCTGCCCGAGGAACCACAGTCGTTGCTGCGCGTACGAGAGGGGGATGCGCTCGGGCCGGTCGACGGTGGCCGTCGCGGGGCCGGCCGGGGCGGTGGTGCCGTCGGCCGCGTCGAGTACCGGGACCAGTGCGGACACAGTGGGTGCCCGGAAGAGGTCGCCGATGTCGATGCGGACGCCGAGCGCCGCGCGGATGCGGGAGACGAGGCGCATGGCCAGCATGGAGTGGCCGCCGAGGGCGAAGAAGTCGTCGTCGACTCCGGCCCGGGGCAGCCCGAGCACCTCGGCGAACATGGCGCACAGGATCTCCTCGCGGGCTGTGCGGGGTGCGCCCGCGGGGCCGGCGGTGGTCTGCGGGGCGGGCAGGGCCCGGCGGTCTAGTTTGCCGTTGACGGTGAGCGGGAGGGAGTCCAGGACGATGACGGACGACGGGACCATGAAGTCCGGCAGGGTGCGCCGGGTGAGGTCGGTGAGGACGGTAGTGTCCACGCCGGTGTGGGGGTCGGCGGGGACGACGTAGGCGACGAGCCGCTGCTCTCCTGGGCGGTCCTCGCGGACTACGGCCGCCGCCTCGGCAACCGAGGCGTGCCCGGCCAGTGCGGCGCCCACCTCGCCGGGTTCGATGCGGAAGCCGCGGATCTTGACCTGGTCGTCGGCGCGCCCGGCGAATTCGAGTTCACCGGCGGTGCTCCAGCGGGCGAGGTCGCCGGTGCGGTACATGCGGCTGCCGGGCTCCCCGTAGGGGTCGGCGACGAACCGCTCGGCCGTGGCGGCGGGCATGCCGAGGTAGCCGCGGGCCAGTCCGGGCCCCGCCAGATACAGGTCGCCGGTCGCGCCGTGGGGTACGGGCCGCAGCCGGGAGTCCAGCACCATGGCGCGCATGCCGTCGAGGGGCCTGCCGATGGGCAGCGGCTCCGGCACGGGGCTGGTGGCGGGGGCGGCGAACCGGGTCGCGAAGGTGGTGGTCTCGGTGGGGCCGTAGGCGTTGACGACCCGCACGCAGGGGAAAGCTTCGCGGAGCCGGCGTACGGCGGACGCGGCGACGACCTCGCCGCCCGCCCAGATCTCCTTGAGCGACCCGAGGGCTTCGGGGGCGACCTCCGCCATCAGGTGGAACAGGCTGCTGGTCAGCCAGGCTGCCTCCACCCGCCCGCCGGTGATCACGGCCGCGAGGGATTCGGCGTCGAGGTCCCCGGAAGGCGCCAGGACGCAGCATCCGCCGTTGAGGAGCGGCACCCACAGCTCGTAGGTGGAGGCGTCGAAGGCTGGTGAGGAGTGGAGCAGGACCCGGCGGTGGGCGGCCCCGGTGAAGCTACTGTCCGCGGCGAGCGCGGTGATGCCCGCGTGGGTGGCCATGACGCCCTTCGGCGTGCCGGTGGAGCCGGAGGTGAACATGACGTAGGCGAGCCGGTCGGGGTGCCCGGCCACGGCGGGGAGGAGGTCCGTCACGGCGGGGAGCGGGCCGTCAGCCGGGTCGACGAGGATCCGGCGGAGGCCGGTGCCGAGGCCGTCGTCGTCGGCGTCGCTGTCGGTCAGCAGGACGCGGGCGCCGGTCGCGGCGAGGATCGAGGCGATCCGCGCCGGCGGGTAGCGGCGGTCGAGAGGTACGTAGGCCCCTCCGGCCTTGAGCACCGCCAGCTCGGCGACGACGAGCTCCACGGAGCGGTCCAGCAGGATCGCGACGGGGGTCTCGGCGGTGATCCCGTCGGGTCCGGCCTGCAGCCGGGCGGCGAGGGCGTCGGCGCGGGCGTCGAGTTCGCGGTAGGACACCTGGCGGTCCCCGCGGACCAGGGCGACCGCTTCGGGGGTCGCGGCGGCCTGCCGGGCGAACAGTTCCGGTACCGACGGGGCGGCCGGGGCGGCGGTGGCGCCGGTGGAACGGTCCGGCAGTGCGACCGGGGTTCCGGCGGGCAGCAAGTCGAGCTCGCTCAGGCGGACGCCCGAGCCGTCGGGCAGTTGCTCCAGCACCCTGAGCAGCGAGGTGACGAGCCGTTCCACGGTGGACCGGTCGAACAGGTCGGTCGCGTATTCGGCGAAGCCGGCCAGGCCCTGTGGTTCGCCTTCGGACGCCTCCAGTTCGCGGATGTTGAATCCGAGCTCGAACTTGGAGACGGAGGTGGGGACCTCGTGGATGCGGGCTCCGGGCAGGGCGGGCAGGTCGCCGGTGCCGACCGCGCTGCCGTTGAAGGCGAGGGACACCTGGAAGAGGGGGCTCCAGGCGAGGGAGCGCTCGGGGTTGAGTTCTTCGACGACCCGGTCGAAGAGGACGTCCTGGTGTGCGTAGGCCGCGAGGGCGCCGGCCCGGACCCGTTCGAGGAGCTCGGTGAACGTCGGGTCGCCGGAGGTGTTGGTGCGCAGCACCAGGGTGTTCACGAAGAAGCCGACCACGTCGTCGAGGCTCTCTTCGGCGCGGCCCGCGACAGGTGTGCCGATGGGAATGTCCTCACCGGCGCCGTACCGGGTCAGTACGGTGGCCAGGGCGGCCTGCAGCACCATGAAAAGGGTGCTGCCCGTCGCACGGGCCAGGCCGGTGAGCCGGGCGTGCAGGGCGGCGTCGATGGTGAAGTCGACGCCCGCGCCGCGGAAGGAGCGGGTGGCGGGGCGCGGCCGGTCGAAGGGCAGCGGCAGCTGTTCCGGGGCGCCGGCGAGGGTCTGCCTCCAGAACTCCAGCTGGGTGTCGGGCTTGCCGTCGGTGGCCGCGGCGGTGCCGTGCTGCCGGACGCTGTACTGAGCGTAGCGCACGGTGAGCGGGGTGAACCGGGGTTCGGTCGCGCTGAGCCTGGCCTGGTAGGCGTGGGCCAGGTCGCGCAGCAGGGGGCGCAGTGACCAGCCGTCGCCCGCGATGTGGTGCATAAGGATGAGCAACACGTGCTCGGTGGCCGGGTCCGCGTCGTCGCCGCGCGGGGTGGCTTCGCCACCCGTCTCGTGGACGGTGAACAGCCAGGCCCGCAGCGGGGCTTCGGTGGTGATGTCGAAGCTGACGCTGACCGCTGCCGCCGAGAGGGCCTGGTCCAAGCCGTCGCGGGGGACAGCGGCGGTGGTGAGGGACGGCTGGGCCTCGGCCGGGTCCAGGATTTTCTGGCAGGGGATCCCGTCGAATTCCGGGTAGACGGTGCGCAGCGGCTCGTGCCGGATCACCACGTCGGCGAGGGCGGCCTCAAGGGCGGCCGGGTCGACCGTGCCGCGCAGACGGACGCCGAGCGGCATGTTGTAGCGCGGGTTGAGGCCTTCGACCTGGGAGACGAGCCAGAGGCGTCGCTGGGCGGGCGACAGCGGGATCCGGTCGGGGACGTGGACGTCCGCCAGGGGTGCGAGAGCCGGAGCCGCCGGGGAGGGCTGTTCGGCCTGTTCCAGGGTTCGGGCCAGTCCGGCGACCGTTGGGCTCTCGAAAAGCTTGCGGATGTGGATGCGGGCACCGAAAACGGCCCGGATGCGGCTGATCAGGCGCATCGCCATGAGCGAGTCGCCGCCTGCCTCGAAGAAGTTGTCATCGACGCCGGTCCTCGGAGCCCCCAGGACCTCGGCGAACAGGCCGCACAGGATCTCTTCCCGCGGCGTGCGGGGCGCGGAGCCCGTGGAGGCTGAGGAAGACACAGGAATGCCCTTCGTCGCGAACGGTGTGGAATCGGTGGTGAGGTGGTGGGTCAGTCGTGGTCGGTGTCGAGGAGCCGTGACAGGGTGTCCTGGAAGGCGGCCCGGAGTCGTTCGGCGTCGTCCTCGGTGAAGGCGTCGGCCGACGCCCGGAGGGTGCCGTGGATGTTGCCGACAGTTCCCCAGCCGAACTCCCACAGGGCCGGGAAGTTGGCCCAGCGCGGCGGGACCGGTACGGGTGAGGTGCGCAGGCCGTGCAGCGGCAGCCGTGGTACCTCCGTGTCGATGTTGACCAGGTGGAGGAAGAGCGGGTCGCCGCCGGGGAGCCGCAGGAGACCGGCGGCTCGCAGGATCCGCGAGTACGGGAGCTCGCTGTGCGCGAGGCTCTGCTCGATGGCGTCGGCGTGGTGGAGCACCAGGTCCCGGGGGGACGGCCGGCCTGTCCACGCGGTGCGCACGGGGAGGGTGTTGAGGAGCGGGCCCATGGTGGCCTGGAGTTCCTCGGTCTCGCGCCGGGCGGCGGGCATGCCGACCGTCGTATCGAGCTCCGGTCCTTCGCCGGCCACCGCCGCGCTGACCGCTGTGAACAGTACGACGGACGGGGACACCCGGGCCGATCGGGCGAGCTCACGGATTCCCTGGGTCTCGGTGGCGCCGATGCGCAAGGGAAGCGGGAGGAACGCTCCGCGGTCGGTCTCGTCGGGCGGGGTCCGGCGCGGGTACGGCTGGGTGCGTACGCCGGCCAGCCGGCTCCGCCACCAGGAGTCGTCGCGCTCGTGGTCGCGCTGGTGCCCGGCCATGACGTCGGCGAAAAAGTCCGGGGCGGGCCCGGCGGGTTCTGCCGGTGCGCCGCGGCCCAGGGCGGCGTATGCGAGGCCGATCTCACGTGCCATCAGGGACAGCGACCAGCTGTCTCCGGCGACGTGGTGCACGGCCAGTCCGAGCCAGTGTTCCGTGGCGGAGCGGGAGATGACGCCCGCGCGCACGGGGGGCTCCTCGTAGAGGTCGAACGGTACGTTCCAGAGCTCGGCGAGTTCCGCCGGTGGGTTCGTGTCCCCCGGGACGCTGGTGCTGGCGTGCCCGGTGCGCAGTGGGGGCAGTGGTGCCGTCGGCGGGAGCGGCACGGCGTGGGCGTCGTCGTAGGTGGCGTGCAGCACGGGGTGGCGCCGGATGACGTGGTGCAGGGCCTGCTCAAGCCGTGCGGTGTCGAGGTCGCCGTTGATGCGGAAGCAGAGCGGCATGGTGTACATGGGCCGGTCGCCCAGCGCCTCGTGGACGATCATGGACTGTTGCATGTCGGAGAGGGGCGGGAAGGAGTCCACCGGGGGCTAGCCCTTTCCCTCGGCGACAGCGGGCTGCGGGATCCCGGCGAGCCAGGCTGCGAAGCTCGGTGCGCGCAGACAGGAACCGGGGGACACCTCTGCGCCGGTGAGCTTGCGGGCGCGGGCGCTGACGCGCAGGGCCAGCAGCGAGTGGCCGCCGAGACTGACGAAGTCGTCGTCGTCCATGACCTCGTCGACGGCGAGGACCTGCCGCCATGTCTCACGCAGCTGTTCCACGGTCGTGACGGTGCCGGCGGGTCCGTCGGTGCGGGCGGTGCTTCCCGCTGTGGACGGTGGCGGGGGGAGCTCGCGCCGGGCGAGCTTGCCGTTGGGCAGGCGGGGCAGTTCCTCCATGAAGACGAACTGGCTGGGCTGCATCGCCGTAGGCAGCCGGTCGCCGGCGTGCCGGCGCAGTTCGCGGGCGGTCAGCAGGGTCCGGCCGGGTTCGGGGTCCGGGTCGGTCGTGGGAGTGGCTTGCGGCGTGGTGCCGGTCCGGTGGGCGGGGGTGGGATCGGGTTCGGGCCGCCCGGCCCGGTCGGGGTCGCGGGTCGCGTACACGTAGCTGACGTCGGCGTCGGTGCCGACGCTCCAGTCGTCGACCGAGTGCATGGTGAATCCCGCGCCCTTGAGGATGGTCTGAATCTCGGCGCCGACGACGTTGCTGCGTTCGACTTCGAGGCAGACCTGCCGGATGGTCTTCCAGCGGTCGGGGCTGATGCCCCGGAGGACGCTGAGCTCGGCGCCCTCGGTATTGATCTTGAGGAGGTCGACCCGGTCGACCTCCAGCCGGTCCAGCAGGCTGGACAGGTCGGTGGTCTGGACCTCGTGCAGGGTGGCACTGAGCCGGTCCTCGGCGTCGTGGAGTAGACCGGCGATCTCCTCCGCCGTGCCGGCGCCGCTACCCTGCGATTGGCGGTAGTGCGACTGGACCAGCTCGATTGCCTCGTCCTGGCGGTCCGCGCCGAGTCCGGACAGGTAGCTGAGGTGGGGGAAGGACGTCAGAGTCTCGGCCCCGATCCGGTCGGTGACGGCCACGGGGACGACGTCCGCCTCGACCCCGCCCAGTTCGAGGTTGACGCGCAGGTAGGGGAGGGTGTCCGGGTTGGGCTCGACGGCCACCAGGCGGATGCCGGGGGCCTGGCGGTGCGCCCAGAGCCCGAACAGCCCAATGTTCGCACCGACGTCGACGACCACGTCGTCCTGGCCGAGGCGGACGCCGAAGCGCGCGTACTCGTCCTGCTCGAAGATCTGGCGGTAGAGGAAGAGCGCTTCGTCCGGTGACGAGGTGGCGACGGTGATGCCGCCGGGGAGCTGGATCCGCTGGAGGCCGTCGACCACCGGCGAGTGGGCGCGTTTGGCGGCGACGTAGGCGACCAGCCGTACGCCGTCGGCCTCGTCGGGGACGGCGATCACGGCGGCGTCCTGCACCATCGGGTGGCTCCGCAGGACGGTGTCGACCTCGCCCGGTTCCACGCGGACTCCACGCACCTTGACCTGGTCGTCGAGGCGGCCCCGAAATTCCAAGGCTCCCGTGCCGAGGAGCCGGACGAGGTCACCTGTGCGGTAGAGGCGGCCGCTGTCGGTGAACGGGTCGGGGCGGAAACGCTGGTCGGTTAGCGGCTGGTCGTCGAGGTATCCGCCGCCGACGGCGACACCGCCGATCCACAGCTCACCGGTCTTGCCGGTGGTGACCGGCCGCATCTCCTCGTCCAGGACGTGGCAGTCGACCCCGTCGATGGGACGGCCGATGGGGGCGATGTCACCGTCGAACGATTCGTCGCAGTCCCAGTAGGTGGCGTTCACCGACGTCTCGGTGGGTCCGTACTGGTTGTAGAGGGAGGAGGCGGGCAGCAGCTGGCGGAAGCGCCGCACCAGGGTCATGTCCAGGGCCTCACCACCGCAGAACACCTGGCGCAGGGAGGTGCACCAGGCCAGCTCCTCCTCGTCGATGACGTAGCGGAGGACGGAGGGCACGAAGTGGGCGGTGGTGACCTCGGTCTCCTGGATCAGCCGTACCAGGCCGAGGCTGTCGAACTGCAGCCCGGGCGGGGCGATGACGAGGGTGCCGCCAGCAATGAGCGGGGAGAAGATCTCGTGGATCGCGGCGTCGAAGGCGGAGGACGCCTTGTGCAGGACGCGGTCGGTCGCGTCGAAGGCGTAGCGGCGGTGTCCCCACCGCAGCCGGTTGACCAGTCCCGCGTGATGCAGGCGGACGCCCTTCGGACGGCCGGTCGAGCCGGAGGTGAAGAGGATCATGGCGGTGAGCGCTTCGGCGTCGTCGGTCCGGACCCGGAGCGTCTCCAGCTCAGTCACCTGAACCGGCCGGCTGTCGGGGACGAGCCAGTGGGCGGCGTCCGCGCTGTCGGCGTCCCGGAGTTCGGGGGCGCCGGTGCCGTCGTACAGGATCACCCGCGGCCGGGCGGCCGCGACGACCTGGACGCGGCGCTCCGCGGGGAACTCGGGGTCGACGGGGATCGCCACCGCGCCGATGGCCATCGTCGCGATGAGCGCGCTGACGTAGGCGGCTGAGCGGGGCAGGTGCAGTGCGACGTGGTCGCCGGGCCGGACGCCGGCCCGGTGCAGCTGGACGGCCACCGCGGCGACACGCTCCCACAGTTCGCGGTATGACAGCGCTCCGTCAGGGCCGAGGACGGCCGGGCTGTCGGCGTAGGGGCCGTCTGCTGCCTGCAGCAGGTCGGGGACGAGGATCGCTGCCATGTTCAGACCGCCTTCCGGGCCAGGGCCACGATCGCGACCCGGGGCACCTCGGCCGCAAATACGCCGTCGACTTCACGGATCACCGGGCGCACAGGGCACTCGGGGAGTGAGGAAATCCGTTCGAGATAGGCCGAGTGGTTGAAGAAATCCGTGAGGAGATCCCAGACCTCGACAGGAGTCCGTTGGGCGGAAAAATAGTTCCGGATACCGTACATATCCGCGATGTATTCGCACATCCGGTCGCGCGCTTCCTCGGCGGTGGCGCCGCGGACGATCAGCGGGTCGTAGACGTCCACGACGCTGACCGATACCGGAAGGCCGGCGAAGAGGTCCGTCAGCTCCGCCCGGGTGAAGTGCCGGTAGTCGTGGCCGGTGGGCGAATGGAGGTGTACCGCCTCGGTGAAGAACCGTGCCATGGGGCTGGTCTCGTCGAAGTCGTGCAGGACGACCCGGCCGCCGGGGCGGACGACCCGGACGGCCTCGGCGGCGGCCCGGGCGCGGTCCGCCGGGGCGATGTGGTGCGTGCCGTACGCAAGGAGGGCGGCGTCGACGGATCCGTCGCGCAGTAGCAGCGCCTCCGCCGCCTGGCGCACCGCCGGCAGGCCGTGCGCCAGCGCCTGGGCCACCATCCGGCCAGAGATGTCACCGGTGATGACGTTCAGTTTGGCGGCGTCGCTGTCGGCGCGCCCCGCGACGGCCCGGGCGATGGTGCCGTCGCCGCCGAGCACGTCGAGGACGACCACGTCCCCGGCCGCATCCTCGGGGGTGGCCAGAGACAGCAGCCGGTTGGCGCCGGTCCACCGGACGTACACGTCCCGCTGTGCACGCCGGTAGGAGTCTCCGCGTCCGGTCTCGTCCGAGTCGAACTCGTTGGTGAGGGAATGCAGGGCGGACAGGGTGGCGGCCGATCGGGCGCGCTCAAGGTCGAGCAGAGCGTGGAGCCGCGGATGGTCCGCCGCGACGGTGCGGATGTAGTCATCGAACGGGACGGAAGGCAGATACGAGCCTTCGGACACGGTGAACCGACCCCTTACCGGTGGTTTGCACTGAAGAACTGGAATGCGGCCGGGCCGTCGGGCGCGGCTGGAGTCAGCCGCTATGGCCGTTGACGAGAGCGACCGGCCTCATGTCGGTCCACTGGGTGTCGATGTAGGCGAGGCAGTCCTCCCTCGACCCCTCCGCCACGGACTTCCAGCCTGACGGAATTTCAACCCAAGACGGCCACAGAGAATGCTGATTCTCGGCATTGATCAGCACATGGAAAGTTCCCGAAGCTTCGGATTCAAAGGGGTTGAGGGACATGTCTTTCCCATCATTTTGCAGCCCACGGTAATTCGCCTTGGCGACGCCAGGACTGCCAGCCTCCGGCGCTAGGCCGCTGACGTGCAAGTTCATCCTGCCTGGAGGGTCACTCGAAGATCAATGTAGCCTAGGTCACATCTGACGTACCGCCTGTTATGTCCGAAGTAAAAACTGGATCGCCGGAAGTAATCCGGAACACCAAACTCCGCCTGAAGTGCATTTCAGCCAACACTGAACAGGCCGGATCTGGACGCTTGACGCCAGCTCGAAACTCTCTTGATAATCAACCGGCCCCGACCTTGATCACCTCTGGAGTTCGGTCGTGCCCGCTCATCGAAGCTCCCAGCTGCTACCGGCCGGGGAACACTTCTCAGTCCACAGTCACTCGTTGCATGTGACGCTTCCCAACGATGCTGATGCGAACCGCCTGACCCGGCTACTCCCCGCGGGGCTCTGGCGGGAGGACGTACCCTATCCGTCGGACGCACCCGCCGCCCGCCGCCGTCTCCAGGCCGAGCTGGTCCGCCCGGTCGATCCGGCCGCCGCACAGCCGCGCGCCGTTCTGCTATGCCACACCGACGGACGCACCGACCTGGTCCTGTCCGCCCACCGGTCGGAGCTGGACGCCCGCGCGCTGCGCCTCATCGCCGACACCCTGGTCGCGGCAACGGCCCGGGACCACGGCCTGGACGGTGGGCCGGCCGCCGGACGAGGAGCTGTCCCGCGTCAACTCCGGCGGCAGGACGCCTTCCTGCCGCCGCCGGCCGGCCCCGGCTCGGACGCCTGGGAGGCGTGGAGCTCCGCAGAGTACTCCCAGCGCCCCGGCTGGACCTCGCCCGGCCCCGCCGCCCTGGCCGCCCCGGATCAGGCCGCGGCGACCCGCACCGCTGTGCTGCGCATCCCGGTCCAGGCCGGTCCGGCAGGATCAGGGGCGGCCGGAGCGGGGGCGAACGGAACCGGCGCGGCCGGATCCTCCACAGTCTCGGCGGTCCTGGCCGTGGCCACCGCCATCGTGCTCGGCCGCTACGAAGGCCAGGAACGACCCGTGCTGGCGGCGGTCGCACCAGACCCCGGCCGACTGCCGCGGGCCCTCGGTGCCCACGACTTCACCACACTGGTCGCGCCCGCCCTCTCGGGGCCCGAGGACGTGCCCGGCCTCGTCGGCGCGGTACGGCAGCAGCTGCGCGACCCGTCCCTGCGCTGCGACGCCGTCGGCTACACCACCCTCACCAGCCTGGTCGGCGGCCGGGTCCTGGTCGGACTGCTGCCGGAGGCGGGCGAGGGAGAGGTCCCCTGCCACAGCGCGCCCTTCCCGCTCACCCTGCTTCCCCGCCGCGACGCCGGCGCCGGCCTGTGGCTGGAAGTCCACTACCGTTGCGCCGAGTTCGACGCGGACTCCGTACGGCGCTTCGCCGGGCACGTAGCCCGCGCGTACGAGGCCGTCACCGCTGCCGAGCCCGGCACCTTCCCCCAGGACATCGACCCGCTGGGGCCGCAGGAACGGACCTCGCTCACCGCACCGCGCGACCTGGCGGGCGGCGTGCCCGCGTCACCGCACCGCGAGGTCCGGATCGACACCCTGTTCACGGAGCGGGCCATGGCCGCCCCCGACGCCATCGCGCTGACCTGCGAGGAGGAACAGGTCACCTACGGCGAGCTGCTGGCCCGGGCCCGGCGTCTCGCGGCAGGCCTGGTCGCCCAGGGCGTCCGCCCTGGCGACCACGTCGGCGTCTGCCTGGAACGGTCCGCCGAGCTCGTCGTGACCCTCCTCGCAGTGCTGCTCGCCGACGCCGTGTACGTGCCCCTGGATCCGGCCTATCCCTCGGCCCGGCTCAGCGGCACGGCGCGCGACGCCGGCCTGGGGCTGATCGTCACCGAACTTCCCGGCATACCCGGCGCCGAGGACCTCCTCCTCATGACACCTGCCGCGCTGATGGCTGCCGAGGCCGATAGGACCGCGCTGCCGGAGCCTGCCCGGGGACCGGACGCCGCCGCCTACATCATCTACACGTCCGGGTCCACCGGCCTCCCCAAGGGCGTCGTCGTCCCGCACCGTAATGTGGCCGCCCTCCTGGACGCCACCCGCTCCAGTTTCCGGCTCGGCCCCGACGACGTCTGGACCCTCTTCCACTCCAGTGCCTTCGACTTCTCGGTCTGGGAGATCTGGGGCGCGCTACTCACGGGTGCCCGGCTGGTCGTCGTACCGTACTGGGTCAGCCGCACTCCGGACGACTTCCGCGCGCTCCTGGTGCGGGAAGGCGTGACGGTGCTCAGCCAGACACCCTCCGCCTTCGGCCAGCTGGCCGAGGCGGACCGCCGACACCGGGCCGAACTACCGCTGCAGCTCGTCGTCTTCGGCGGTGAGCCCCTCGACACCGCCCCGCTCGCCCGCTGGTTCGACCGGTATCCGGAAACCCGCTGCCGACTGGTCAACATGTTCGGCATCACCGAGACCACCGTCCACGTCACCGCCCACGACGTGCGGCGCCGCGACGCACTCACCGGATCCCGTTCGGTTGGCCGGCCCTTGCCCGGCTGGCGGGTGTACGTGCTCGACCCTTGCGGCCGGCCCCTGCCGTACGGGGCACCCGGCGAAATCCACGTGGCCGGGGCCGGGGTGGCGCTCGGCTACTGGAACCGGCCCGAACTGACCGGACAGCGTTTCGTGCCGGACCCCTTCCACGGCGGCCTCATGTACCGCAGCGGCGACCTCGGGCGACTGCGCCCGGACGGGACCCTCGAACACCTGGGCCGGCTGGACAGCCAGGTAAAGGTCCGCGGCTTCCGGATCGAGCTGGACGAGATCCGCTCGGTCCTGCTCGACGACCCCGACGTGGGCACCGCCGCCGTGGTCCTGACCGGCGACCAGCCGGGCGGCGACGCCGCAGGCATACGCATCGACGCCTACGTGGTCGCCGCGGAGGGCGCCGCCCCGGACCCGTCCGCCGTCCGCCGCCGGGCGGCCCGCACCCTGCCGGAGTTCATGCTGCCAGCCGGGGTCACCGTACTGCCCGCCCTCCCCCTCACCGTTAACGGCAAGCTCGACGTACGCGCCCTGCCTACGCCCGCGACCGTCACTCCGCAACCGCCCTCGCACGCGCGCCCGCTCGAACGGCCGGGGCAGGAGCAACAGTCCACGGACCTCGCGAGCGCTCTCGCCCGGGTGTGGGAGCGGGTTCTCGGCGTGCCCGTGGGGCCTGACGACAACTTCTTCGAGCTGGGCGGCAACTCGCTCCAGGCAGTGCGCGCGGCGGCAGCGGTCCGCGAGCAGGGCATGCCCGCCGTACCGCTACAAGACCTGTACCGCACCCCGACCGCGAACGCCCTGGCCGCCGTACTCACCGCCGAACAGTGAAGGACGCCCCTCCCACATGACCGACAACACCGCTCACGCCGCCCTGCCGGACGTCGTCAGGCTCCTCCCCCACGCGGACCCCGAGCAGCTCCAGCGGGAGCTGTTCTCCCTCGGCACCCGGTTCAGCCCGCAGGCCACCTTTGACGCCGGCACGATCATCGAGGACGAGTACGAGGGCTGGCGCGTGCTCTCGCTGCGCGGCCCCGACGGCGACCCCGGCCGGACCGACGCGGGCGGCCCCGGCCTCGTCGACTACGCCGACACCCCGTTCATGGCGAAGGTTCCGTACACCGCGTCCGTGCTGTCCGGCCTCGGCCCGGCCCTGCGGGCCGTCCGTTACATGTCCCTCGAACCGGGAGCTTCGGTCGGGGAGCACACCGACTACCCATACGGTCTCCCCGTCGGCTGGGCCCGGCTGCACCTCCCCGTCACGACTAACGAGCAGGCCGTGCTCGTCATCGACGGGGCCGAGCAACGCTGGCAGCCCGGCGAGCTGTGGTACGCGAACTTCGGGCGTCCCCACCACCTCTACAACAACGGCGACGCGCCGCGGGTCCACCTGGTCATCGACTGCTTCTGCGACCCCGCGCTCCTCGACCTCTTCCCCGCCGAGCAGCGCGCGCTCATGGACCCGGCGGAAGTGATGCTCCGCGCGGCGGCGGTACCCCCGGCGCCTGAGGACCTGGCCCGTCTCACCGGCCCGCTGTCGGTCCCGGCCGCCTTCCTGCTGCCGTACGCCGACCCGCCGAGCAGCGCCGAATGGGCCGACCCGGGGCGGCCGGACGCCGACGGGGAGCTCGTCGTACGAGACGGTCGGCTGGTGCTGGTCGCCGAGGGCGAACCGGACGCCGTGCTGGAGCACATCGGGGCGGACGAGTTCCGCTACCAGTGCTGGAGCGAGGAGCGGACCGTGGCGTTCTCGTTCCGTGGCGGCGTCCGGCACGCCGAGTTCCGCTACCGCCACGGCAGCTACCGCACCCAGGTCTCCCGCCCCACGGTCCTCGCGTGACCGAGCGGCTCGCCGCAGCCCAACGAGTCCCACGAGGCCTGCAGGGGCCTGTAAGCACCACAACGTTGACACCTCGCGCGCACCGCGCAGTCTGGAGAACCACCGCCATGCCCGAACGGCAGGACACCTCGATACTCAACCTCGGCGTCGACCGGTACGTACTGCGCGCCTGCCAGAGGCACGCGGCGGAGACCGTCGCCCTGTGCGCCCCCGAACCCTGGGACTTCGGTCCGACGGTCCCCGAGGACGGGGTCCGGATCCTCAGGGCGGACGACACGGGCAACCCCGAGTCCGTCCTCGGCACTCTGTACCGGGCGGGTCTTGGCGAGCACCGCTTCAGCGCCGTCCACTCCGGCGAGGAGTTCGGCCTCGTCACCGCAGGCCTGCTGGCACGGCAGCTCGGATGCTCCGGCATCGACCCGTTGGTCGCCCTGCACTTCCGCGACAAGGCCCTGCAGAAGACCCGGGTCCGGGAGGCGGGCCTGTCGACGGCGGCGACCATCGTCATCGACGACATCCACGACGTCAGCCACCTCGCCGACACGCCGTTCGCGCGTTCCGTGCTCAAGCCCCTGTCCTACGGCGGCACCGGCTATACGGTCACCGTCTCCGACCATGCCGGCCTGGAGGAGCTCAGCCGCGAGTTCCGGGCCGGGCAGCTGGACCGCCGTACCTTCCTGCTGGAGGAGTACATGGAGGGAGAGGAGTGGATCGCAGACGGCGTCGTGTTCGACGGAGAGGTGCTCTTCTTCGCGCTGGGCAAGTACGGAGAGCCCTGCCTCGACGCGATGCGCGGACAGCGCCCGTTGTGGGTGCGGGCGTTGGACCCTGAGGCCGAGGGGTGGGCTTACGACCTGGCTGCGCCGATGGTGCGCGGCGCCCTGGAGGCCCTGGGCATGACCTCGGGCGTCTTCCACATGGAGCTCTTCCACAACCCGGCCACGGGGACGTTGAGTTTCGGTGAGTGCGCGGCCCGCCGCGGCGGCGGCCTCACCGAGGAGCAGGTGCTCCACAAGTTCAACGTCGACCTGGCCGAGTGCGGGGTGCTGTGCGCCCTCGGCAAGCGGCCGGACCTGGACATCAAGGTGCGGCCGGGGGCGATCGGCCACACCCATCTGGTTGGCCGCCCCGGCACGATCCTCGGCTACCCGTCGGTCGGTGAGCTCGAAGAGCTGCCGGGTGTCGAGTACGCCCGCTACGAACACCCGATCGGCAGCTCGCTGCCAGAGTCGTTCCGGTTCCACGGGCAGAGCCTCGGCCTGCTGCTGGTGAGCGGGGACGACGACGCGGAACTCGCCGGAAGGGTGCAGGAGCTGCGCGGCTACGTGAACGAGCGGCTGGTGGTGGCAGCACCCCGGATGACGTTCCGCGAACACCGCCAGTGGCACGAAACCCAGTGGCCGCACCACACCGCCTTGGGCGGCGGCGTCTACGCCCCGCCGACACCGTAGCCCAGGCCCCGCGCCCGATCCGCCAGGGCCTCACGCGACCTGGCGGATCGCTCCGGCTCCGGGGCACGTTGGACAAGCATGTGATCGGGCTGGTGGGCGGCGACGTCGTGGGCGGCTCGGACGAAGGCGGCGGCGGATCGCGAGGTCTCCGGCCAGGCGAACGTGACCGCGCTGAGGCTGAGGCTGGCGA
Source organism: Streptomyces sp. NPDC038213 (assembly GCF_055600495.1). Taxonomy (NCBI): domain Bacteria; kingdom Bacillati; phylum Actinomycetota; class Actinomycetes; order Kitasatosporales; family Streptomycetaceae; genus Streptomyces; species Streptomyces sp. NPDC038213. Next base: position 21,018 of record NZ_JBVJYM010000039.1, on the reverse strand, counting down.
CCGGCCGGTATGCGATGTCCGGGCGCTGGTGCCACTTGGTGGTGGAGAGCGACAGGAACGCCACCGCCCGGCCCAGCGCGACCCCCTCCAGGAGTTGCTCGATGCTGGCCACGAGCGGCCCCTCTGGTGGGTTGGCCGCCGCCAAGCCTGTGTGGCCATCGGCTGCGGTCGGGCAGGACGTCGATCCGCTCGCCGCTCTCGGCGTCGATGAGCACGGTCGCGTAGCGGCGCCGTCGCTTGAGGGTGAAGTCTTCGATGCCGAGCACACGCGGAACGCGCGGCTGCGGCAATGCTTGGCGCATGAGCACGCGCAGGGCGGTCGAGCGAGAGATACAGCAGGCCAGGACACGGGGGAGACGGGCACTCACCCGGTCCTTCACCACTCTGACTTGGTCGGCCAGCCGGCAGTGCGGCGCTGGTAGCGCTCCACGACGCCGGAAACCTGCTCACGAACGTCTGCCGCGAACAGCCGAGCACCGGGCATACCAGCCGCCGCAACCTCGCCGAGACGGTGACTCGTCGGCCGTCCACCGGCACGTCCGCCACCGTCCGATGGTGGAAGCCGTGCACCCGCCCTGTCGGCGTGCCGCACACGGGGACACGGCACTGGATTCTCCCGGCTCCGCGCGGTCACCCGGATCACCCCGCACTCGCCCGCCACGGCCTCGACCGCCAGCGCCGAACAAGGTCGGCGAGGCAGAACGGGCGAACTGTGTCACAGCATCTGCAGGACCACCGCCAGGACCAGAAGGCCGCCGAACACGCTCCACACCACCCAGGGCTTGCCCGCCCAGGCTGGCGGTGTCGCGGTGACGTAGTTGGTGAACACCGCCCGAGCACACACCCCAACCGCGCCCGCCCCCGACACCGCCCGCCCGTACGTTCCGCTGCCGCACCCGCATCCCCCAGCTTCGCGCCCTGACTGGTCCTGTCCAGGCTCGGCGCGGGGACGCATGCGGCTGGCCCTTCGCCGACATCGCTTTCGGATGACCGGCCCGGCGTCCGGGTGAGACCCGACGATGCCGGGCTGCCGTGCCGCATCGGCCGAGCCGGCCACCTGGCCGAGATCCCCCAGGGGCCTGCCCTGCGGTCCAGCGTGGAGGCGGGCCCGGCTGACTGCAGGTGTCCGGTCCCGGTCCCGGCATTTGCCGTTCCCCGTGCCCAGCCCCTGGTTCGCGGTGCCGGGCCCCGAGGAGGACTGGGCCAAGCCGCTCAGCAGCTACATGCCGCCGGTGAGCGACTGAAGCGACCGGCTTCCGGCGTCCCTCCGGAGCTACCAGGTGATGCGCTGTGCGGTGCCGCCGGAGCATTGGGGGCAGGGGCGTTTTCCGGTCCGGTTGCAGGTGGTGCAGTCCTCGAAGGCGAAGCCGCAGCAGTCGTCGCACCAGATGAGCCCGTGTCCCGTGCAGATGCCGCAGAAGCCGGATCGTGGACGGGCCGGGCGCTGCGGCTCTTCGGGCATGGGACGGCGGCCGCTCAGGAGCCGGTGCCGGGGACGTCGAGGCATTCGCGGGCGAGTGCGCGCAGTTCGACCTCTGCGAGGTCCGGCTCAGGGGGAAGGCCGTCGGCCAGGCCGTGCCGGATCCAGGTGTCGATGGAGGCCACGAGTGTCCGCGTGCCGTCGTCCGCGTGCGCGGCGTTCTCCGCCGCGAGGGGGAGGAGGAGGTGGAGGTGGCTGCGCACTTGGGAGTACCACTGCTCGCGCTCGGCTGTCTCCGGGGTGGTGTCGCGGGGCTGGAGGATGGCCGCGACGGTCTTCCGGATGGCCGGGACGTCGACGGGAGCGCCCGCGGAGGCGGTGGCGGCGGAGTCTGCGGTCACATCCTGAGGATCTTGGTTACGGGCCGTGCGCTGCGATACCCGGGGGGTAATCTCACGGTGGGATGGGTGAGCATCCCACCCGGGGATGGAGGGGGTTGGCGGTGGCTGGTCACGCCCTGCCCGTGCTGCCCGGTTGGGCGTGGGAGACGGCGGAGGTGCGCGGGGCGCTGTGCGCGCGGGACGTGGGTGCGCTGTTCCGGTGCGTGCAGAAGTACGGCGGGGCGAGTCAGGCGAGGATCGCGGCCGCGGTCGGGCTGACGCAGGCCCGGGTGAGTGAAGTCCTGCACGGCCGCCGGGAGGTGGCCCGCCTCGACGTCTTCGAGAGGATCGCCGAGGGCCTGGCCATGCCGGACACCGCCCGGCACCTCCTCGGCCTGGCCCCGGCCCAGGCCCGCGGCGCCGGGCCCGGCGCGATCGACCTGTCGGCGTTCCCCGAAGTCGTCCGCGTGTACGCCGAGCAGGCTGCCGCCCGCGAGGAGATCCAGCAGCACGCCCGCACGGCCGACGAGATCGACGTCCTGGCCGTACGCGGCCTGGGTCTGATCGGACTCAACGACTCACTGCTGAGGGCCCATCTGGCCAGGGCCGGGCGGCGGGTGCGCGTACGGGTGCTGCTCCTCGACCCGCAGTCGCCGGCCCTGGCCCTGCGGGCTGCGGAGATCGGGGAGTCCGCCGCGTCGCTGGCTGCGGGGGTGCGGCTGGCCGAGGCCCGCCTGACGGAGCTTTCGCCGGACTGCGACATCGAGGTGTACCGGTACGCCATGCTGCCCACGTGGCGGGTCATCCGATGCGACAACACCCTGTTCGTCGGCACCTTCGACGCGGGCTGGGAGGGGCACGAGTCCGCCACGTACAAGGTGATGGAGACCCCCGCCGGCCCCCTCTACCGCGGCTACCGGCGGATGATCGAAGCGATGGTCACGGGCGCCCAGCGCACCGTGTGAGGGAGGGGCGGGCCCAGATGATCGAGGCGGAGCTCAAAGCGCGCGTGCGCGCGCCGGAAGACGTGAAGCGGCGGTTGGAGAAGCGGGCCGCTGGCCGCGCGGAGGTCTACCGGGACACCTACTACGACACCCCGGACGGATCCCTGGCAGCACGGGACGCCGAGCTGCGCGTGCGCACCGTCCAGGGCCCCGGCGGGGTCCGTACGGTCCTGACCTACAAGGGCGCCGCCGTCGACGCCGAGTCGGGCTCGAAGCCGGAGCACGAGAGCGCCGTGGCCGACCCGGACGCCGTGCACGCACTGCTCCAGGGCCTCGGCTACCGCCCCGTGATCGACTTCTCCAAGCACTGCCGCAACTACACGTTCACCGCCGACGGCCGGCCGATCCTCGCCACCCTCGTCCGCGTCCCGGAGCTCGACGGAGTGTTCCTCGAAGTCGAGACCCAGGTCGAGGAGGACGACCTCCCCCGGGCCCTCGCGACCGTACGCGCCGTCATGGCCGACCTCGGCATCACCGACACCGACCTGACCCGCGAGCTGTACACCGACGCCGTACACGCCCGCAGGACGGCTCTGCCGCGCACCTGAGACGCGCTCCCGTGGCCCCGTCGAAGCTGGCGGGGCCGGGGCTCAGGCCGGGCCGGTGTCCGGGGACCAGGTGGACGGGCCGCCGCCGCGCCACTCGATCAGCATCGGATCGTCCAGCCGGACGGTATCCGGATCAAGGCCGGCCCGCCTCAGGAACTCCAGAAGGTCGCCGGCACCCATGGCACGGCCGAGGATTTCGCCGTCGCACCGTACGCGGCGCCCGCCCTCGGCGTCGGGCGGGTACACGACGATGCGCAGGTCGGAGCTCATCTCTCCACCCTGCCGGTGCCCGCTCAGTCCAGCACCCCGAGCAGGGTGTCGGGGCGGCAGTGGATACAGGCCGGGACCCCGTCTGTGAGCAGCCGGCGGGCCTGCTCCGGGCTGGCCGCGGCGGTGCGCTTGCCGCGGTCCCAGCAGTTGCCGGTGTGTATGCGGACGGGGAGCCGGCTGGCGCCTATGCCGTGCTCGACGAGCCAGGGGGGCGGCTCCGCGGCGGCGCGCTGCCGGACGGGGGCGGCCTCGCTGGCCTCGGCGGCGGCCAGGGCCTGCTCCGCGCGGCCCAGCTCGCCGCGGAGGTAGGTGACGAGGGTCTGGAGCCGGGGGCGGTCGGGCGGCAGTACGGACACGGTGGTCAGCAGCCGTAGGTGTCCCGGTGCCAGGCCTGGCAGGCCTCGCACAGCGGTGAGGCGTGGGAGCCGTAACGGCGGGTTTGGGCGTGGCAGCGCGTGCACGGGCCGAGCTGGCTGGCGGTCGGGGCGGGCAGGGGCGCCTGCGGGCTGGCGGCGGGGGCCGGTGCGGGGGTGGTCATGGCGGTTCTCCTCAGGTGAAAATTCAATTGGAGCATGTGTTCGAATTCTTCTCCTAGTCACCCGGTCGGTGCGTCGGGTCGGCTGCGTCTGTCGTGTGCCATCGAAGAGTGATTGTTGTCATCGAAGTTTGATCACCGTTAGGTTCGTGCCATCGAAGCCTGAGTGACTGACGGAACTTCAAGGGGCAGGGGTGGCGGATGACGGAGATCAATCTGCAGCTGGATGATGGCCGCATTCTGCATGTCTACGACACCGATGCGGATGACTCTGATGGCCGACTCGTCATTTTCTGGCACCACGGCACGCCGAACATCGGCGCACCTCCCAAGCCTCTTCTTCCGGACGCTGCTCGGCTCGGCATCCGCTGGGTGTCGTATGACCGTCCGGGATACGGCGGATCGACCCCTCACCCAGGCCGGAAGGTCGGGTCGGTGGCCACCGACGTCGCCGTCATCGCCGACGCACTGGGCATCGATCGGTTCGCGGTCATGGGCCACTCCGGCGGCGGTCCGCACGCACTGGCATGTGGTGCTCTACTGCCGGAGCGTGTCCTGGGCGTCGTCAGCGTGGCAGGACTGGCGCCGTTCGGCGCCGAAGGGCTCGACTGGTTCGCAGGCATGACGGACTCCGGTGCGGCTTCCCTGCGTGCTGCCGCCGAGGGACGCGCGGCCAAGGAGGTCTACGAGGCGGGTGCCGAGTACGACCCCGAGATGTTCACCCCGGCCGATCACGCTGCACTCTCTGGTGAATGGTCCTGGTTCGGCGAGATCGTCGGTCCCGCCGTGGAGGCGGGCCCAGGCGGGCTGATTGACGACGACCTGGCCTACGTCTCCCCCTGGGGATTCGATCCTGGGGAGGTCATCGCGCCGGTCCTCCTCCTGCACGGCTACCGGGACCGGGTAGTTCCGAGCTCACACAGCGAGTGGCTTGCGACTCGCTGCCCCAAGGCGGAACTGCGTCTGCAGCCGGCCGACGGACACATCTCCGTCCTCAGCGCAGGAGCCGTCGCCATGGACTGGCTCGTGGAGCATTCCAACCGCTGATGGTCCCGCGTGGTTCTGCGCAATGAGGCTTGCTCAGACTTCGATGGCACACGCTCAACGTCCACTGACACGGGACAGCGTCTTCGGGGAATCGGGCCCGGTGGGCCCTTGTCCCGTCTCAGTCGATCTGGACCCGGTCTCATATGATCTGGTCCGATTCGCTCCTCGTCTCAGACGGTCTGGTCCGCCGGGGCATCTTCCGGCGGGGAGGAAGCCTTCGGCCAGTGAGTACAGGGTCCACTGGGGCTCTCGCGTGGCGTTGTCATGGTGACTGGCGTGAGCGCGCTGGCATCACGCCCCTGGGGCACAGGGTGGGATTGTTTGATTGGCTTTCGTGAAGCCGCCCATTCTCGTAGCGTGTCCAACCCCGGTGAGGGTGTGGACGTGGAGGGCGGTGTGGGGTGGATCCAGTCTCGGTGGCGCTGCTGGCGGCGCTGGCAGGCGGTGCCGGTGGTGAGGCCGGACGACAGGCTTGGTCAGGGCTGAGCGCCTTGGTGCGGCGTCCGTTCCGGCGTGGTCAGGGAGATTCCCCCGATGCTCCGGCGGTCAGCTCTGGGGAGGCCGAACTGGCCAGGCTAGCGGAGGCGCCAACAGATCCGGCTCGCGCGCTGGCCCTGAGCGCCGTCTTGGCGGTCAGGGCCGCGCTGGACACAGATTTCTCTGCTGGTTTGCAGCGGTGGCACGAGCAGGCGCGGCTGGTGCGCACCGGTGACGGTGAGGTGCACAACACGATCAGTGGTGGGACCTTCTCCGGTCCGGTGCTGCAGGGCCGGGATTTTTCTGGAGTCTCCTCCACTGCCCCGCCGCCGGCTGCCCCCGGCGCCAGTGCGCCGCCAGTAGAGGGCTGATCGCCATGGCCGAGCCGGACGCGTTCGGCGAGGACGGCGTGAGCGAGTCGATATCGAACAGGATCAGCGGCGGCATCTTCTTCCGTGCGGTGATCCAAGGTCGAGACATCACGGTGCAACTGCCGGCTGAGGTCCCCCTGGCGCTGTCGGCACTGCCTGCTGGCAGTTCGGAGTTCATAGGCCGGGAGCCCGAGTTGAACGTCTTATTGGACGTCCTCGACCCTCGTTCGACGGGCCGGACGGCGCTGTCGGTGGTCACGGGCCTGCCGGGAGTAGGTAAGACGGAACTCGCCGTCCAGGCCGTGCGCGCGGCCAGGCATCGCGGCTGGTGCCCAGGGGGCGTACTCTTCGTAGATCTACACGGCTATGACGGGCCAAGGCGACTGATGCCGGGTCAAGCCCTCGACGGCATACTGCGGGCGCTCGGCGTACCGGCCGAGCACATCCCGCCACGTCCCGACGAACGCTCACGCCTATACGCCTCCATTCTGACGGCCTACGCGCAAGACGGCCAGGCTCTGGCCGTAGTACTGGACAACGCGTCGAGCGTCGAACAGGTTCGCAGCCTCCTGCCAGTCGACGGCAGGACTCGTGCAATCGTCACCTCGCGGAATAGCCTGGCCACTCTGGATGCCCGGTTGCTCGATTTGGACGTGCTGGACGAGGGGACCTCGGTAGGGCTCCTCGCGGGCATCCTGCGACGTGCCCGCGGTACCGACTACCGCACCACCGGTGACCCGCAGGCTGCTTATGCGATCGCGAGACTCTGTGGGTACCTCCCCCTGGCATTGCGGATCGTTGGAGCGTTGCTCGCCGAGGAACCCTCTCGTCCACTGGCGGAGCTGGCGCGGGACCTTGAGGACGGGCGAGCCCGGCTCGCGGAGCTGGAGGTGGAGGACCTGTCGATCCGTTCAGCCTTCGACCTGTCCTACCGGACCTTGACGGGCCCCGTCGCCGAGATGTTCCGGCTGCTGGCACTCCACCAAGGGCCTGACATCTCGACCGAGGCTGCCGCCGTACTCAGCCTCACGGACGAGCGAGAGTCGCGCCGGGTATTGGAGTCTCTGGCCCGTGCCCATCTGCTGCACCATGGCAGCACACGAGGTCGCTGGCGACTGCACGATCTAGTACGGCTCTTCTCCAGTGAGCGCCTGGCGTCTGACACCCCGGCTGACCAGCGCAAGGCGGCCGGGGAGCGGCTGGTGACGTTCTATCTCAACGGAATACGTCGAGCCGCGGGCATTTTGCGGTTGGACTCACCGGTGATGCGCGGCGAGGAGATCTACTTCGACCCTCGCTCAGATCCGGACGACACCGCGACCGAGCGGTTCCGGGAGCACTTCCGCTCGACTGTCCGGATGGCTGTCGAAGTCCTCAGCGAACAGATGCCCTACCTGCTGCCGTTCCGGGACGCCGCCGGAGCGGATCAGGAGCGCCTGCTGCGCCGTGACCCCCTCGGCGAGACCCGGCGTTCCGAGGTAGCGGAGGTCCTCACCTGGCTCGAATCCGAGCGCGCAAACCTACTGGCGACCGCCGCCCACACAACATCGTCGAACGAGGGGGTCGGTCTCACCAGCCTGCTGGCGTCGCTGGCCAGTCTGCTGCGAGATGTCGCGGAAGCCATGCGATGGAATTCGGAGATCGGGGCGATGGCCTCCGAGGCCCACTGGCAGGCGGCCGCGCTTCACCGGGGCCTCTCTGATCCGCGTGCGGAGGCGGTGCACCTCAACAACAGTGCCGTCATGGCCGAGCAGCCGGACAAGCAGAGCATCGAACGGCAGGCGAGGGCCGTCGAACTCTTCGAGGGGCTCGGGGACCACGCCGCTCATGCGACAGCCCTCGCTAACCTCGGCACCGCCCTCCACTTGCTGGGCCAGTACGAGGGAGCCGCCGCAGCGCGGAGGCTGGCCGCCGACGAGTTTCACCAGGTCAGAAGCGCGAACGGTTTGGGCGAGCAACTTGTCCGACGGGGGATCTCCCTGCGTGCGGCCGGGCGGATTGATGACGCCGTCGACGCGCTCGGCCTGGCGGCCAGGGTCTTCGACAGCAACCGCTCTCTCCAGGGCGAGGACTACGCCCTCGAAGCCCTCGTGGAGCTGCTGGACGGGGTTACCGAGCCCGCCCTTGCTGCGTCGGTGCTTGGCAAGGCTACCGATATCTTCGGTCGGGCCGGCGAGGTCTGCAAGCAGGGGTTCGCACTCATCAACCTGGGTCTGGCTCTGCGTCACCTGGGCCGCCACGACGAAGCGGCCACGGCCCTGCAACGGGCGGACAAGCTCTTCGTCCCCTTCGTCGACGAGACCTGGGCAGCGGAGCCCTCGGAACGAGTACGGCGCTACCTGGCCGACCCGACGCCGAAGACTGGCCAGGACTGGTGGGCCCAGCGCCACCGCTTCGCCCGCTGGCGCTGTCCTTGAACAACGGAACTCAACACCGTCACAGCCAGCCAGCCGGTCGCCTGACGGGCGACCACCGGACCAGATCCACTGAGACGCACATCCTTCCGGGGCCAGATCGCCTAGGACTCCCCACAACTCTGGCGTCTCAACTGATCCGGTCGCCGCAGGTCACAGCACCGTCAACAGGCCAGATCGTCTGAAACGGGACAGCCCTGCGGGGCGGGCAGGGTGGGGTGCATGGGCGGTCGGGAGTGGTGGGCGGGGCGGCGGGTGTACGGGGCGGATCGTGAGGATCCGGATCCGGGGCCGGGGCGCGAGTACGTGGAGCTGGTGGGAGGGCCGCTGGACGGGCGGCTGCTCGATGTGTCCGCGCTGGCGCCGGCGGAGCGGGCGGAGGGCGCGGCGCTGATCGCGGAGGCGGGCGTCTACGAGGGCGGCCGGTCCCTGTACGGGCCGCAGGACGGCGGCCCCGGCAGGGGTGTGGGTGTGGGAGGGCGACGTGCCGTGAGGCGCGGCCCGCGGGTCGCCTGTGGGGGTTGCGGAGGCGGGGCCGCCGGTGTGATCAGGTCCGGGAGGTGCACACCTGTCTGCAAGTCGTCCCGCGCGCCCCGGACGCGGTCGGCATCACGGTGTGGCTCCAGGTGAAGAAGCGCCGGGGCCACGACCACGCCAAGGGGCTGGCGTGGGTCCCCCAACGGGGGCGGCTCTGGCTGGAGGTCCGCAAGAACGGTGGCCCGCCACGGAAGGTGCGTACTCGGGTTGCACCGTCGTACACCGACACGGTGGGGTGGCCGCTGATCACGACGGGGCCGGTGTGGGAGTACGACGGCCCCGGGGTCCGGATCCGGGCGTGTGCGTCCGCGGCGGACGGGTCGCTGCTGACCTGCACCCGCTCCCACTGACCCCCGGCTTTCGAGCCGGCTGATGCGTCAACCTGCCGCCACTGTTGTGGCCGCAGGGTCGACGGCCTGTGAGCGTTCTTCCGGGACGGCGTCCTACTTGAGGGTGACGGTGCCCGTGAGGACGCGGTGGTCGGAGCACAGGCCTTCGTGCACGGCTGCGATGTTGACGCATGTCTTCGGTGTGGTGAGGGCGTCGGCGTCGTAGCTGCCGGGTGCTGCCAGCTGGTTCTCCCGCACGAAGATCATGTCGATCTTGGCAGACTCGTACGAGCACGGCGGGGTCTCGCCGCCGGTCGTGTTGACGGTGCGCTCCCCGTACCCGAGGCAGGCGCCGGGGTCGTTGTCGTCGAGTTCCCGGTACGCGCCGACGTTGTTCGTGTTGTTTGCTGCGACGTTCGGCGAGTACCAGCTGTTGAGTTCCGGGTGGTCGGGCTGGACGTTGAAGTCGCCCGCGACGAGGACCTGCTTGCCTTCCGCGCTCCACGTGTCGAGCTTGGACCGGACTTCGTCCAGCTGGGTCTGCTTGTAGTCCGGGACCGTGGTGAGGTGCACTGTGCAGAACCGCACGCGGGAGGTCTGGTCGGCCAGCGGCGCGCACAGCATGTTGCGGCGTTCGCGCGTGTCGTCGTGGGTCAGTGCGATGCGGTCCGCGGTCCCCAGGGGGCGCTTGCTGAAGATCGCGTTCCCGTACGCCTCCCCGGCCGACTCGGGGTCCCCGCCCTTGCACACCCCGGTGCCGGCCGCCCGGCTCGGCTCGAACCGGGCGAAGTTCGTCTCCACCTGCGGCCAGTTCCTGTCCGCGAGCTCCTTCACCAGCCGGTCCCACTGCTGCTTGCAGATCTCGTTGACGGCCACGAAATCCGCACCGCGGGCCACGATCGACCCCGCGGCCTGCGACAGCACGTTCGTGTCGGTCCGCCCTCCGTGCATCGTGTTGCCCGCGATGTTCCAGTGCCAGACGTTGTACGTCTGCGTGGTCGCGGCCTGAGCCGTCGCCGAGGGCAGGAGGGCGGGGAGACCGAGCAGTGCCACGGTGCCCGCCGTCGCTCCTGCCAGCAGCCGGGAGATCTTCATGTGTTCGCCTTAGATCATGCGACCCGGACGCCGCCTCCTTGCGCACCGGATGCGGCAGGAGGAAGACGTCAGCCCGGGGCGCCGGGTGAGTGCCTTGCGAAGTGGAGACCCGCCGCGCGCCTGCAGGGTTGTACGCCCGAGAGGAAATTTCTGAGAGGAGGAGCGCCTGGTCGAACATGCCCGCAGCCCCGCGCCGCGTCTGCCGCGACACACCCGGGATTGTGACAGGGATCATGGAACCGATCGGAACCCGCAACTCCGCATTGCGATCTTGGTCATCGTTTGAGGCTTTTGGTCTCCGTTACGTTCACCTTTGCGCCCCACCATGGGGCCCGAACTGACGCAGTACGCACACGAAACGGGGACACATGCAGTTCCACATACCCGCTCCAGAAGAGCGCGGACGGCCTTGGAACGGGAGGAGCCTGGCCTACATCGCCGGCGGGCTCGTCCTAGCCCTCGGCGTCTCGCTGATGGACGGAGCGAGTGCTGCCATGGCAGCAGAGAACAAAGCCCTGGCTGCCGCAGCCGCTGCGGCGAAGGCAGAGAAGCCCAGCGTCACGACGGCGGCGGACATCCCGTCCGCCCGCGTCGCGGCACGCCTGTCGGGCAAGCGGGTCGAGGCACTCTCCGAGCGCACCGAGACGTCCACCACGTGGGTGAACAAAGACGGTTCGCTCACCTCCGAGATCGCGGGCGGTCCGATCCGCTTCCGCGACGCGGAGACCGGCCAGTGGCGCGACGTCGATGTCGCCTTGGCCGCCAGGCCCGACGGCTCCGTGGAGTCCAAGGCCCACCCGCGCGGTCTGCGGCTCGCGGGCAGGTCCGGCGCGAAGGCCGCCTCCCTGAAGGCTGCCCAGGCCTCCCCGGCCACCGACCTGGTGACCCTGGGCGAGGGCGACGAGCAGATCACGCTCCAGTGGCGCGGCGGCCTGCCGAAGCCGGTCCTCGACGGAACCCGCGCGACGTACGTGAACGCCGTTCCCGGCGCCGATGTCGTGGTTGAGGCGACCCGTACGGGCTTCGAGCAGTTCGTCGAGGTCAAGTCGCGCCCCGCGGCCGGGTTCTCCTACACGCTGCCGCTGAAGACCAAGGGCCTGAAGGTCACCCCGCAGGCCGACGGCAGCGTCCTGTTCACGGACAGGAAGTCGAAGAAGACCGCCACGATGCCGGCGCCCGTGATGTGGGACGCCACCGTGGACAAGTCCTCGGGTGAGCACACCAACCGTTCGCGCGTCGCCATGAAGGTCGTCAAGACCAAGGGCGGCGTCGACCTGGTCGTCACCCCGGACGCGGAGTTCCTCGCGGACCCGGCCACGAAGTACCCGGTGACGGTCGACCCCTCGACCTCCAGCCTCAGCAGCATCTTCGACACCTACGTCCAGCAGGGCGAGACCGTCGACTGGTCCGCGGACACCGAGCTCGACCTCGGCAACCCGGGCACCAAGAACGGCGACGGCACCTGGCGCACCGCCCGGTCCTTCATCACCTGGAACACCGCGCCGGTCGCGGACGCGCTGATCTCCAGCGCGACGCTGTCGCTGTGGAACTTCCACTCCGGCAACGCCCCGGAGTGCACCGCCCAGTCGTGGGAGGTGTGGACGGCCAACAACGCCTCCACCGCATCCCGCTGGACGAACCAGCCCTCGATGGTGACCAAGATGGCCACATCCACCCAGACCAGGGGCAACACGTCCTGCACCTCGGCGCCCGACGGCTGGATCACCGCGGACGTCAAGGACCTCGTCCAGCACTGGTCGAACAACAAGTGGGGCCACTCGGGCATGGGCCTGCGGGCCACCGACGAGCTGAACACCAAGCAGTGGAAGCGGGTCAACTCCGCCAACGCCGCCTCGAACCCGCCCAAGCTGACGGTCACCTACAACTACCGCCCGCGCACGGGTACGAAGCAGGAGGCGGGCGCCCCCTTCTTCTCCTACGGCGGCGCCTACGTCGTCAACACCCTCACCCCCACCCTGCGCGACACGTTCGTCGACGTGAACGGCGACAAGGTCCAGGGCGCGTTCCAGATCTTCGACAACGCGACCAACGCGCAGGTCGGCGACGTCCTGCGCTCCGCGTTCGTCCCCTCCGGGCAGCCGGCCTCCGTCAAGGTCCCCGCCGGGGTGCTGGCGAACGGCAAGACGTACCGCTTCCGCACCTCGCCGTACGACGGCACGCACTACAACCTGGGCTGGTCCGCGGAGAAGACCTTCACGGTCGACACCACCGCCCCCTCCGCCCCCACCGGCATCACGTCCACGGACTACCCGACGAACGCGTGGGTCAAGGGCGCGGGCCAGGCCGGCACGTTCAACGTGACCCCGCCCGCCGCCGACCACAACTGGCTCGAGTGGTCCCTCGACGGTGTGACCTGGACCAAGGTCACCACCGGCGGCACCGCCGGCGCGAAGGCCATCTCCGTCACCCCGCCGAAGGACGGCACCCACACCCTCCAGGTCCGCACGGTCGACAAGGCGGACAACAAGTCCGAGGCGATCGACTACACCTTCCACGCGGGCCCGGGCGGCTTCGTCCAGCCCGCCGCCGGCGAGCGCACCGCGCGCCGCCTGGCCCTGGTCGCCGAGGCGGACGGGGGCAAGTACAACAGCGTCTCCTTCTCCTGGCGCCGCTCCGAGGCCGACCCGTGGGTGCAGATCCCCGCCGGCCACGTCACCTCCGGCGGCACCCCGCTGGCGTCCTGGCCCGTTGCGATGACCGGCGGTCAGAACACCCCCCTCGTCTGGAACGCCACCGACACCGTCGACCCCGACGGAACGGTCCAGATCAAGGCCGACTTCACCGGCCCCAACCTCGCCACCGGCGCCACCCAGCCGCTGACGGTCATCGTCGACCGCAATGCCGAAGGCGCTGCCACCGACGAGGTCGGACCGGGCTCGGTCAACCTGCTCACCGGTGACTACACCCTCTCCGACACCGACGCGTCCGCCTTCGACATGACGGTCACGCGCACCGCCTCCTCACGCACCCCCGACAAGGGCGCCAAGCAGGAGGGCCAGGCCGCCATCTTCGGCAAGGAGTGGGTGGCAGGCACCGAGTCGGAGCTCACCGACTCCGAGTACAGCCACGTCCGCAAGATCTCCGACACGGCCGTCGCCGTCGTCGGCGTCGAGGGCGACTCGCTGCACTTCACCGCCAACGCCGCCAAGACCGGCTGGATCGCCGAGCCCGGCGCCGAGGACCTGACCCTCACCGGCAGCGTCACCGGCTCCTTCACCCTGTCCGACACCGAGGGCGCGGTCACCCAGTTCACCAAGGTCGACCCCGCCGCCGAGACCTGGCAGGTGTCCAGCACCCTGCTGGGCGGGCTTACGCAGGCCTCGACCACGGTGGTCTCCGAGGCTGTGACCGTGGACGGCAAGAAGCTGGCGCGTCCGAAGCGGGTCATCGCCCCCACCTCGGCCGTCTCGGCCGCCACCTGCACGGCCACGCCGAGCGCCAAGGGCTGCCGCGCCGTCGAGTTCGTCTACGCGGCGTCCACCACGGCTACGGGAAGCGCCTTCGGCGACTTCCTGAACCAGGTCAAGGAAATCCGGCTGTGGTCCACCGAGCCCGGTGCCGCCGCCGCGACCTCCAAGGCCGTGCAGACCTACGCGTACGACAGCTCCGGCCGCCTGCGACAGGCCTGGAACCCGCTCGTCAGCCCCGCGCTGAAGACCGAGTACGCCTACGACGCGGCAGGACGCGTCACCGGCCAGACCGAGCCGGGCGAGCTGCCCTGGACCTTCACCTACGGCCAGGCCGGCAGCGCCGCCACCGCCGGCCCCGGCATGCTCCTCAAGGCCTCCCGCTCCGGGCTCCAGCAGGGCACCGCTGACGTGGAGTCCGGCACAGCCGCCACCAGCGTGGTCTACGGCGTGCCGCTCACCGGCACCACCGCCCCGCACCCGATGGGCCCGGCGGACGTGAAGGCCTGGGGCCAGACCGACGCCCCCACCGACGCCACCGCCGTCTACCCGGCGGACGCCGTCCCGTCGTCCCACGACGGCAGCGCCCTCGCGGCCGGCGCCTACACGCGCGCCAGCATCACCTACATGGGCGTGTCCGGCCGCGAAGTCAACTCGGCCGCCCCGGGCGGGCACATCACCACCGTCGAGCACGACCGCTTCGGCAACACCGTCCGCGAGCTGTCCGCGGCCAACCGCGCCGTCGCCCTCGGAACCTCCGCCGCCGACCGCGCCGTCCAGGCCGACCTCGGCATCGCGCAGCTCTCCTCGGCCGACCGCGCCGAACTGCTGTCCACCCGCTCCGTCTACGACGAGCAGGGCGTGCGGGAGCTGGAGGAGCTCGGCTCCCTGCGCCGCGTGGACCTGACCGCCGACCTCAAGTCCGGCACCACCGTCCTGGTACCCGCCGGCACCTCGGTCACCGCCCGCTCCTGGACGGTCAACGAGTACGACGCGGGCCGCCCCACGGACGGCACCGCCAAGATCAAGGACCAGGTCACCAAGACCACCGTCGGTGCCCAGGTCCGCGAGCACCCCTCGGTCCTCGGTGACGCACGCGTCTCCCAGACCCAGTACGACTGGGCCAAGGGCCTGCCCGTCAAGTCCATCCAGGATCCGGGCGGCCTCGCGCTGACCACCACCACGGAGTACGACGCCCAGGGCCGGGTCACCAAGGAGATCCCGCCCGGCTCCACCGGCACCGACGCCGGCACCCGCGTGACCACCTACTGGTCCGGCACCGGCACCGGAGCCTGCCAGGGACGCCCCGAATGGGCGGACGCGGTGTGCACCACCGGCCCGGCGGGCGCCATCACGGGCGGCGGCTCCAACCCCACCACCCTGCCCACCGCCACCAGCGAGTACGACTGGTGGGGCCACCAGGCCAAGGTCATCGAAACCTCCGGCGCCACCACCCGCACCACCACGCTGACCTTCGACGCCGCCGGCCGCCAGACCAAGTCCGCCGTCACCGGCGGCCTCGGCCAGGCCATCCCGGAGACGACCACGGAGTACAGCCCGACCAACGGCGACGTCGTCAAGACGACCTCGACGGCCGGCGGCACCATCACCAAGGCGTACGACAAGCTCGGCCGCCAGACCTCGTACACGGACGCCGACGGCGGAGTCACCACCACCGAGTACGACCTCCTCGACCGGCCCGTCAAGGTCTCCGACAACGTGCCCTCGACGGTCACCTACACCTACGACCACACCGCCGAACCGCGCGGCCTCGCCACCAAGACCACCGACTCCGTCGCCGGTGCCTTCGAAGTCGTCTACGACGCGGACGGTACGGTCACCTCCGAGAAGCTGCCCGGCGGCTACACCCTCACCCAGCGCGAGGACACCGCCGGCGCCGCCGTCGAGCGCAAGTACACCCGCGACAGTGACGGCACGCTCGTCTACTCGGACACGGTCGACCAGTCCATCCACGGACAGAAGACCGCGCACGCCGGATGGTCCAGCCAGGCCTACCAGTACGACAAGACCGGTCGCATGCTGACGGTGGAGGACTCCGCCGACACCATCTGCACCCGCCGCACGTACGGCTTCGACACGCGCACCAACCGCACCTCCCTGACCACCGCGGCCGGCACCCCCGGCGCCGACTGCCCCACCACCGGAGGCACCACCACCACCCACACCTACGACAGCGCCAGCCGCCTGGTCGACGCCGGCTACGTCTACGACGCCTTCGGCCGCACCACCACGGCACCGGGCAACGGCACGCTCGGCTACTACACCAACGACCTCGTCCACCAGCAGACCTCGGGCTCCAACCGCCAGACCTGGCAGCTGGACTCCGCCCTGCGCTTCCGCTCCTTCAAGACCGAGACCGGCGGCGGCTCCACCTGGACCCAGACCGCCTCCAAGGTCAACCACTACGACGGAGACGGCGACAACCCCCGCTGGATCACCGAGGACACCGCCACCGGGACCCTGACCCGCAACGTCGACTCCGCCTCCGGCGACCTGGGCGCCACCACCGGCAAGACCGGTGAAGTCGTCCTGCAGTTCACCAACCTGCACAACGACGTGGCCCTGCAGCTGCCGCTCGACCTCTCCCAGGCGCCCGTCGCCCTCGAGGCGGACGAGTACGGCAAGCCCCGCGCCGGTCAGCCCGAGGCCCGCTACGGCTGGCTCGGCGGCAAGCAGCGCTCCGCGGAGACGCTGACCGGACTCACCCTGATGGGCGTCCGCCTCTACAACCCGTCCGCCGGGCGCTTCCTGTCCGCGGACCCCGTCTACGGCGGCAACGCCAACGCCTACGACTACTGCTACGGCCAGCCCACCAACTGCTACGACCTCGACGGCAAATGGGCCTGGCTCGCCGTCGGCGCCGCAGCCTGGGCCTGCTCCCGCTGGTGCCCCGGAAAGAACACCCGACGCGTCGCCGGAGTGGTCTCGATGGTCGCCGGCGGAGGCTTCCTCCGCAGCATGGCGATCAAGGGAGGCTCCCGCCTCCTGGCGAAGAAGGCCCTGCCCAAGAACAGCGTCCACACCAAGCGCGGCTACCGCGTCGACGTCCGCGGCAAGAAGCCCCACTTCAACAAGCAGGGCGCCCGTCCCAAGGGCAAGGGCCTCGGAGCCCGCTGGCGCCGCCTGCGGTACAACAAGAGGAGCATGGGCTTCCCCCACGTGCAGTACTACAACGGCGGCCGGCGCTACGGAAAGTGGGCCTACCGGCCCGGCCTGCGCCACCTCTGGCACGCCTGGCGCTCGCTGTAGCGGCGCCGGAAAGCCAGTGATGTAACACTCGGGGGTGCGGTACGGGTCCAGCGACCCCTACCGCACCCCCGACCCACAACAAAGACGAAAGGCTGGCCATGTGGGAAGGCTGTACCCCGGTCCTGGGGGCGGAGACCAAACCGTCCCTCCACGAAATCACCGGCTGGGACATCCCCGGCGTGGGGGAGATCGACGTCGAATCCCAGGGCTACCGGATCTCGGTGCTGCCCTCTGACAGACACCTGAACGTCGAGCTGACGTTCTCGGAAATGTACGCCGAGTCGCAAACCGCGCCCTACCGCAAGCTCGGGCCCGGACGTCTCGTCCTGGAGCACGTGCAGTCCCTGGACGTAGAGACCCCCGGTTCTCCGGGCGGCCCCCTGTGGAAGCGCGCCCTGCAGGGCGACTCCCGCGACGAACCCCTGCGCATGTCGTGGAACCAGGACCAGGACGTCCTACACATCAGGGAAGCCGGGACGGCCCTGCACTGCCGTGGAGGCAGCTGGCGCTGGCAGCTCGGAACCTGACCTGAGAGGCGGCTGCACCGAACCGCGGCCCGTCTCCGTCGATGCGTCGTCGCATACCGAAGCGATCTGCAGCGTCTTGAAACGCCGGAGGGGCCGAGCGCGCGCGGCGGCCACGGAACGGCCGCCGCCCCCGCTCCAGCGCATCCTTCACCCGGCGCTGTTCCGAGGGCCGAGACATCCGTGGTTCCCCAGAGGGGCCTTGACCCCTGATGTTGAACACGTCTATGCGGCTTGGGTCAGGGTAGTTGGTGCTGGTCGGAGGGCGTTCTCATAGGCAATCGGGGATCGCTGGCCGAGGCGGGAGTGCCGGCGGCGGATGTTGTACCGGGTCAGCCAGCGGAGGGCGTCGAGTCTGGCCTCGCGCTCGCTCGGCCAGGGTTTGCGGCCTTTGAGTGTCTCCCTCTTGAAGGCGGCGTTGAAGCTTTCCGCAGCCGCGTTGTCCGCACTGGAGCCGACCGCACCCGTGCTCTGCCGGACCCCTGCTGACCTGCAGAGTTCTGCGAAAGCCCTGCTCGAATATTGAGATCCGTGGTCCGTGTGCATGATCGCTCCGGCCAGGCTCCCGCGGGTCCGCCCAGCAGCCGTCAGGGCATCGATGACGAGCTGGGTTCGCATGTGATCGGCGATCGCCCACCCGGCGAGCCGGCGTGAGGCGAGGTCGATTACGGTCGCCAGACAGAGCGGCTTCGAGCCGCTGACCGGCAGATATGTGATGTCGCCGACGTACTTCGTGTTCACCGCGGCCGCGGTGAAGTCACGTCCGATCAGATCCGGGGCCTTCGCCGCGGTCTGGTCCGCGACGGTGGTGCGGTGCCGGCGGCGCAACCGGACTCCCTCGAGCCCGATGGTCCCCATGATCCTCGCGACGCGCTTGTGATTGACCACCCGGCCGCCCTCCTCGCGGAGTTCCGCGGTGATCCTGGGGGCGCCGTAGGTGCCGTCGGAGTCCTGGTGGATCTTGCGTATCCGGGCCGCGAGCCCGGCCTCGACGGCGTGCCGGGCCGCTCTCGCGGCCGCGGTGCGGCGCCAGTAGTAGAAGCTCGAGCGGGCCAGGCCGAGGATGGTGCAGAGCCGCTTCACGCCGTGACGGCGCTGATGATCGTCAACGAACTGGTAGCGGGTCACCAGCGCGTCTCCGTCGCGAAATACCGGGCCGCCTTGCGGAGAATGTCCCGTTCTTCCTCGAGCTCGCGGATCCTCTTGCGTGCGGCATCCAGCTCCGCCTGAACAACGTCGCCGACGGCCTGCGAAGCGGCCGTCGGCGACGAGTGGGCGCCAGGACGGCGGCCGTCGGCGGCCCGGATCCAGTTCCGCAGCGTCTCGGTGTTCACCCCGAGATCGGCGGCGACGGACTTGATCGTCGCTCCCGGCCTCGACCGGTACAACGCGACCGCGTCCGCCTTGAACTCGGCGGGGTAATGCTTCATCCCCACAGGGACTCCGTTCTCCTGGACCATCAAGATCCAAGTGTCTCCGGTGTCCAAAATCCGGGGTCAAGGCCCCCCAGTACCCTGCCCCGCTGTTCCCGCGCCTCAGGGTGGCCACGCGACCGCGGGCTCGCGGTGCTCCCACACGGGTTGATTCGTTACGGCTCCGCCCTCCGGTGCCAGGAAGGGCGCCGGAGGGCGGAGGACCGGGTCGGCCGAAGGCAGGGTTAGGGGAGCTGGATGGCGTTCCAGTCCCAGTTGTTGGCGGGGACCTTGTAGCTGGCGGTGAAGGGCTGGATGAGGCCTGCGGTGTTGGCGAGGCCGGTGTACATGGTGATGCTGCTGTCCGCGTTGCGGTACATCATGCCCATGTCGGTGCGGTGGTCGCCGTTGAAGTCACCGGTGATGAGCTTCATGGCGTTGCGGTCCCAGCTGTTGGCGGGGACGGTGTAGCCGGCGTTGAACTCGTTGAAGCCGCCGTCGGCCTTGGCCAGTGAGGTGGAGAAGGCGATGGAGGTGTTGGCGTGGTGGTAGGCCATGAGGGCGTCGGTGCGGCCGTCACCGTTGACGTCGCCGGAGTGGAGCTGGATGGCGTTCCAGTCCCAGTTGTTGGCGGGGACCTTGTAGCTGGCGGTGAAGGGCTGGATGAGGCCTGCGGTGTTGGCGAGGCCGGTGTACATGGTGATGCTGCTGTCCGCGTTGCGGTACATCATGCCCATGTCGGTGCGGTGGTCGCCGTTGAAGTCGCCGGTGATGAGCTTCATGGCGTTGCGGTCCCAGCTGTTGGCGGGGACGGTGTAGCCGGCGTTGAACTCGTTGAAGCCGCCGTCGGCCTTGGCCAGTGAGGTGGAGAAGGCGATGGAGGTGTTGGCGTGGTGGTAGGCCATGAGGGCGTCGGTGCGGCCGTCGCCGTTGACGTCGCCGGAGTGGAGCTGGATGGCGTTCCAGTCCCAGTTGTTGGCGGGGACCTTGTAGCTGGCGGTGAAGGGCTGGATGAGGCCTGTGGTGTTGGCGAGGCCGGTGTACATGGTGATGCTGCTGTCCGCGTTGCGGTACATCATGCCCATGTCGGTGCGGTGGTCGCCGTTGAAGTCGCCGGTGATGAGCTTCATGGCGTTGCGGTCCCAGCTGTTGGCGGGGACGGTGTAGCCGGCGTTGAACTCGTTGAAGCCGCCGTCGGCCTTGGCCAGTGAGGTGGAGAAGGCGATGGAGGTGTTGGCGTGGTGGTAGGCCATGAGGGCGTCGGTGCGGCCGTCACCGTTGACGTCGCCCTTGACCGACGAGTAGCGGATCGTCTCCTCAATCCACTTGGCGAGATCGTCGACACGGGTGTCGTAGGCGCCGGTCTTGGTCTCGGCGGCGTCGAGGCAGCTGCCCTGCCAGGAGCGGCTGCCGATGCCGACGACGGCCGGCTTGCCGTTCTCGGTACGCACGGCGGGCGCGCCGGCATCGCCCTTGCAGACGGTCGCGTCCGCCGGTGTCTTCGCAGCGATATCGAAGCCCGTGGCCGCGACATTGCCGACGGTGAAGGCGGCGGTGTGGACCTTGCTGGGGGCCCAGTCGGTCTGGGTGCGGCCGAAGCCGGCGACGGTCAGCACCTGGCCGGCGGCCGGGGCGGTGGCGGACACAGCGGCGGTGGCGATGCCGAAAGCGGGCTTGTCCAGGCGGGCCAGGACCAGGTCCCGGTCGTTTCGCGGTACGAGCTCGACGATGTCGGTGGTGTGGCCGCCCGAGGTCGCCAGGTCGGTCCGGCCGACGGTGACGGTGGTCTTCTCCTTCGGAGCCCCTGCCGTGACGGTGATGCTCTGGGCGGGGTTGTCCGCGAAGCAGCTCTTGGCCGCGAGTGGGCTTGATCCGCTTTGACGGACATCGGAGATCAGGGGCTTGGGCCCCGGAAGGATGATGTCCATCATGGAGAGCATGGGGAAGAAGAAGCCGC
>NZ_JBVJYM010000038.1:0-69647 GCF_055600495.1 Streptomyces sp. NPDC038213 | reverse complement strand
GGAACTCCTTGGGATAGGGCTTGGGCACGACAACATCCTTCCAGGCCGCTTCTCAGCAAGCCAGGTCAGGTGTCACTCAACCCTGCAGCAGTCCCCCCCCTGGGGCACGCACTTCGGCTCCGGCGACGCGGTGGCCTGCCTGACCGTCAAGGACGGCAAGGCCAGCGGCCCGTTCACCCGCAAGGTGGAGTTCATGAAGCTCCGGGCGCAGCGGGCCGGCGCCGCGCCGCATGCGCAGTACATGGCGGCGGGCGCCCTCGCGGATGCCGCGGTGAGTGCGACGGAGGTGTCCGAGGCGGAGTTCGTGACGGGCCGCTACACGGATCTGCCGTTCGTCCTGGGGCTGAGGGTACCGGGGGTCGTGCAGGCGGTGGCGGACAAGCGGGACGGCCGGCGGCCCGTGTGGTTCTATAGCCGGACGGACCTGTCGTGGGCGTGCGTGATGTTCTGCGACGGCTCGGCCCCGGCCAGGGTGTGGCAGTCCGGTGCCCGCTGGCTGTGGGACGAGACGGAAGCCGCGTACCGGTGGTGGGAGGGGCTGGGCCGGCCCGGCGTCGGCGATTTCGGCCTGACCGTCGACCGGGACGGGCAGCACCCGTGGTTCAAGACCCCCGACACCCTCGTGAGCCAGGCAGAATAGGCCGGACCTTTTGAACGCCGAAGGCCCCCACCGGGAGCTGCGGCACGCAAGCCGCCTCTTCCGGATCTCGCCGGACCCAGCAGATCCGGGGAAGACGGCCTACTCGATGACGACTTGGACCTCCGCCACAGTGACGTCGACTGCGCTGCTGCGCACCTCCGACAACTGGCCGGCCTGGGCTCCCCCAGTGACCTGCCAGTCGATCGACCAGGTGGACGTCGCGGTGACGTGGTACTTGCCCGAGGGGGTAATCGACGACGGGCGCTCGTAGCGGTGTCCGCAGTCCGGTGAAGGGGCGGCTCCGTACTGCGGTCTGTAGGGGGTGCCGGCCGTGGTGCAGGTGACCTTCTTCCCGTCGCCCATCGACCACACGATCTTGGAGACCTTGGCTGTGGCTGTCACTGTCATGTTGCCGGCGGACGCAGATGCACTGTTCGGCCCGTAGGTTTCCGGGCCGGTGGCCGTCCATAGGTAGACAGGCATGCCGAGCACGCCTTTGCCGCCGGGTTTGGGCGTGATCCCGATCTCCGGGGGCCGCAACAGCATCTTGTCCACGGCCTCCTGGGCCAGAAGGGCCGGATCGACGGCCGGGGCCTCCGGGGGCTCTGGTGCCCAGACCATCCTGATGACCGTGAGCGTGCCGTCAACGGTGCAGCGTTCTTCGTAGACGGCTCCTTCGCCGGGCTTGTGCCCCTCCCATTCGAGGCTCCCTTCGGGTGGCTGCGGGTCGGCCAGCTTGTACGTGCACTTCCACAGGGAGTCCCGCTCGGAACTTCCGCCGCCTCCGCTCCCGCCGGTGCCACCGGAACTGCCTCCGGTGCCGCCGCCGGGCTTCCCGGGGTCCCTGACGATCGTACATACCCAGTCGCCTCCGCATTTGTCGACCGCGCTCACTGGTCCGGCCTGGGCGAGCGCTGTGGCCGCCAGCGCAGCCGTAGCCACCAGTGCCCGCGGCTTCAGCATGCCCGCTCCGTGGGCTCGTTCTGAATGACCTTCCAGCCGTCAGGCCACCTCTCGACAACCGCGGTGACGACATACCTGGTCAGCCTGTTACTGGGCAGGGCCACGGGCTTGCGTGTAGCCCTGGTGACGGCCTTCCACTGAGACACGTCGAGGCAACTGGAAAGCCTGACGTTCGGAATCTTGCGATCGATGTCAGTGTCCGTGACCGTGGGGGCGCTGATGCTGACGGAGCCGATGAGCAGCTGGTCGTGCTTGGCCAAGTCCTCAATGTCGTTCCTCGCGCTGATGAGAGTGGCTCCGGCGGCGTACGACGCGAGGGCTGTGCCCTCGGGGCTGCCTTTCGCGTAGGCCTTCTCCATCTCCCTCCAGTACAACTGGTAGGTGGAGATCACCTGCGTCTTGGCGATCTCGACCGGTTCGACGGGCACAGACGTCCGCGGTGCAACGGAGGCCGTGGGGACCCGCGTGGGCTTCTCGTCGCGGCTTCCGGTCCCTGTGGTGCAGGCGGATACGAGGGCCACGCACAGAATCAGGTACGCGGGAACGGCTCGGACACCAATCTCGTCGCCGAGTCGTCGTTCGGTTCGCGCCATGGGTGCTGCTGCCTCCTAGGTAAGAGGGCCGCCGTGACCGGAAGTCGAATGTTTGCTGACTAAAAACTCACAGCACAGGTTCAATGATTAGTACAGGCTGGCCGCCCTCACACGCTAGCAAGTTCTGAGCAACTGCAAAGCCAGATAAGGATTTCCAAACCCTGGACCTTCTAGCCTGCCGAGCCGTCACCTGTCGTCGTGCAAGGCCGCGGGCTCCCTCGAAGCGGAGACCGCTTCGCCTGCTACCCCACGCCGAAGTCGCTGGGGCGGCCGCACGCGACCCGGCCGCCCGCCAGGTACCCGTTGCGGGAAACGGCGGCCAGCGCCGCGCCCAGCTGGTCGGGAGCGTCGTCGTGGCGGCCGACGACGTCCCCGTCGAGAAGGAGCACTTGTGGCCTGGCAAGCACGGCCTTGACTCGACCGGCGGGAGGTTGGGCGAGGAAGCCGTGGAAAAGGTCTGCGCGGTCGGCCTCCGCACCAGGAGCTGCAGGGCGCGGCTGTACGGCTGAACACAGCAACCCACTCCGCCAGGAACGGGGCGTCGAGGCAGCCCGTGAGCAGGCGGCCGCCGTTCTCCAGCAGGGCCATGAAAGGGTTGCGCGGCTCGGAGCCGTGGGTGTCGGAGTCGGGGAGCAGGGTCGACGGCAGGCGGGCAAGCAGTGCGGGGTGGCCGTCCACGAGGCCTGCGGTCATGGTCATGGCGTGTCCGCCCTCGGGCTGGACGAGCACGGCCTCGGCGGCGGTGTCGAGCGGGGAGCAGCTGTCTCCCGCCCCTGTGCCCGGTCGGGTGTGCAGTGCGCGGGCGTGCGCCGCGTCACGGCTGTCCCGTAGGGCCGGCCGGTCGTGGGGCAGGAGTCCGGTCACCTCGGGCTCTGGGCGTAGGCGGAGTGTTCCTGGGTGGGTTGGTGCTGTGGGAGTTGTACGTGCCGTGCGTCGGCTGCCGCGGTGCCGTGCGCTTGGGCGTGCTGGCGCTCGGTCCGGTCCCGGTATGCGTTCTCGGCGTGGGCTTCGTCGAGCATGCGGTCCCATCGCAGGGCGTGCCGGAGCCGTTGGGCTTCCCGTGCGGTCTCGGCGTCGGCTTCCAGGCGGGCCTTGAGGTGGTGGACGGCGGTCTGCGCGGAGCGGTCGTGGCACTTCCAGCACAGGCCGTCCTGCGGTTGCGGGCCCTTGCCCGCCGCGGAGCAGTCCGGGCCGGCGCACTCCCACCAGCTGGGTGCGGGAATCCTGATCCGTCGCCCCGGCATCCCGGCTGCGCGCTGGTCGGTACGGCGCTGGGCGCAATTGGGGCAGGTGTCGCCCAGGTGGAGGGTCTGGCCGTCTTCGCACATGGGGTCCGGGCAGTCCACCGAGGGCCGTACCAGGGCGACGGCCACGCCGACGGGGGTGGTGAGGTGTCCGTCGGCGTGGGCGCGGGCGTAGCCGTGGGTCCACCAGCGGCGGCGGATGCGTTCGATGAGCTGGTGCGGGGTGCGTCCGTGGTCGAGGGCGTTGAGGACTGCCTCGCGGAGCACGGCCGGGCGGTGGGCGGGCAGGAGTGCGGCCAGCTCGGTCGGCCACTGTGCCTCCACCGTCCGGACGGCCTGGGCGAGACGTGCCGGCGTTGCGGCGACTCCGAGGCCTGCCCGTGCTGACCCGGGTGCCTGGGGGCGGGTGGTTGCGGAGGCGGCGCAGTTGCCTGGGTCTGGTGCGCTACTACCTGTGGGGGCCCTGCGGGCGTCATCGGCGCTGCGCGCCGCAGGCGCCGTCGGGGTTTCTTTCGGGGGGAGGGTTAAAGGAGAGGGTTGGGGGACTGTGAGTCCCCCCTGCCGGGACTGGTAGTCCCCCCTCCCCCGGGACTCACAGTCCCCTCTGCCGTCCGGTACTGGCGGGTTTGCGGGAGGGGACTGGCAGTCCCCTCCCCCGGCGGCTGCCGGGCGGCGGGGCCTGCCCTTGTCGCTGCGCGTCGCACGCGCCGGGGCCGGCGGGAGCGGGGCGCGGTTCCCGTCGGTCAGGGGTGGGAGGCCTCGGTGGGCGCGGTCCTGGTTGACGCGGGCGAGGCGCTCGGGGCCGTACCAGGCGGCGGGGATCTGGAGGTCGTAGACCTTCGGGCGGGCGTGGGCGGGGATGTAGCGGGCGGCTTCCTGGTTGCCCAGGGCGATGACGCCCTGCGCGAGGAGGTGGGCCAGGCGGCGCTGGACCGTCTTGACGTCGCACAGGGCGATCCGGGCCAGGGTCCGGCGGGAGGGGAAGGCGTTGCAGCCGTCCGCGTCGGCCTTCTCCGCCAGGCCGGCCAGCAGCATCCGGTCCGTCGTACTCGTCACCGGGCTGTCGTGGAGAGCCCACAGGATCGGTTCAAGCGCCACGGCCCACCACCGCCTGCCGCTGCCGGCAGCAACTGCCCGCAGACCATGGGGCGTGCGGTGGCGCGCCCCGGTGACTTCCGCGTACGCTCGACACTCCGCGCACCTCCCACTTCCAAGGACTGGGTGCTCTCCCTGCGTCCCGGGCGGACCAGGCCGGGGACGAAGGCTCCGCGGGCCCCACCACGATTGCGTGGAGGGGCCCGCAACAGTTCGGGCAACGAAAAGGTCTGGGCCCGACACAACCGCGGGGACATCACTGGAAAGCTCACCACCGCAGCCCACCAGAGGTCACGACCTGACAACAGGCGACCCCAACCCCGGGACCGGTGACTCACCGGGACTCACCAGCGCGGGCCACTGCAAGGGCGCAGAGAGCAGGGGGAGTTCGCCTCAGCCAGGATCGAGCCGGTCCGGCGAAGCCGATGTCGGTGAAGAGGTCGATCGGATGTACCCCCGCGCCTCGCCTGAATGGATCCGGTCAGGGGCGGAAGCCGGGGATGCAGGTCCGACGTCTTGATGCCGGTGCGGGAGCGGCGCCTGGGCCGGGCAGGGTCGTCCCTGTCGACCGCATCATCGCCGCAGTCGCGGCCGGACCCCTCACCCCACCCCGTCCAGGCAGCACGCTCCGTGGCCGAGATACCGAACTCGCCGCCCTGCGCGCGCTGCTGAACCGGTCCAAGGGAAAGTTCGCGGTGGTGTCCGGGACCGGCGGCGTCGGCAAGACCACCCTCGCCGCAGCCCTCGCCGAACACGCCACCAACCGGGAGCACCCTGCACGGGCCGGAGCAGTTCACCGAGGACAAGCTCCGCGTCGCCGTCGCCTGCGGACTACCCGAGGAAACCGTGGACGCCGCCCGGGCCCGGGCTGGCCGCGCACCCTTGACGGGTCCGCCTGTTGTGGGGGCAACTAATCGGGCGGGGAACGTGGTTGCTCGTCCTCGACGACCCCGCACACCTCGGACCCGACGGATCAGGAACGCGGATCAGGACCGGTGGGTGACTACCGCGGCTGGATCCGCCCCACCGGAGCCGAGTCGGAGTCCCGCCCGGCTGCCGGGCGGCCAGCTGCTGCCCACCCGCCACTCCATCGCACCCGGTCAGCCGGCGGTGCCCCAGGACAGGCTGACCCGCTCCGGACTCGCGGCACCAGGCCGGCAGGGGCCCGACCGGCCAAAGGCCTCAGCTCCACGCGCGCGGCTGCCCCGCTGGCCGTCGTGGAGGGGATCTCCGCCGCTCCGCCCACCTACACCGACCGAAAAACAACCTCGGCGGTCTGTTTTTTGCTGACGCCCCGGCAGACATGCGCATCATCCACACACCATCCGCAAGATCACCGAAGGCCGGGACCAGCCGCCCGGTCGGCTCAGTGAAGGCGGGTCATCGATTTGGGAGGCGCGTCGGGCGGGGCCGGTGTGGATCATCGCGCCACGACGGAAGCAGCGTGCACCGGGGCAGCGTCCTGCACCGCCTGACACATCGGCAGACCGGCCTCCTGCGGCCAGCCGCTACCCCATGAGGCACAAGCGGAACCACGGGGCTGAATGGGCCGACTCCGACATGCGCAGCGGTGTGCCGGATCACGCCATCGCCGCCGTCGCGTGTTCGCGCTCTCCGGACTCCGGAGTCAACAAGCGGACGTACACCTTCGACGCCCGCTCCAACCGCAAGACCCTCAACACCGCTGTCGGAACTCCGGGCGCCGACTGCCCGACCACCGGCGGCACCACCACCACCCACACCTACGACAGCGGCGACCGCCTGGTCGACACCGGATACGTCTACGACGCCTTCGGCCGCACCACCGCGCTGCCCGGCACCACCATCGGCTACTACGCCAACGACCTCGTCTACCAGCAGACCGCCGGCACCAGCCGGCAGACCTGGCAGCTCGACGCCGCCCACCGGCTGCGCCACGCCAAGTCCGAGACGGGCAGCGGCAGCACGTGGACCACGACCGACAACAAGGTCAACCACTACGACAACGACGGTGACAGCCCCCGCTGGACCGTCGAGAACGCCACCACCGGCGAGATCACCCGCAACGTCAGCTCCCCCGAAGGCGACCTTGGCGCCTTCACCTCCGCCTCCGGCGAGACGGCCCTGCAGCTGACCAACATCCACGGCGACGTCAGCCTCAACCTGCCGCTCGACGTCAGCAAGGCGCCCACCGCGCTCGACGCCGACGAGTACGGCAAGCCCCGGCCCAGCATGAGCCCGGCCCGCTACGGCTGGCTCGGCGGCAAGCTCCGCTCCGCCGAGACCCCCACCGGCCTCATCCTCATGGGCGTCCGCCTCTACAACCCCGACACCGGCCGCTTCCTGTCCCGCGACCCGGTCTACGGCGGCAGCCACAACGCCTACGAGTACTCCGGCGGCGACCCCGTCAACAAGTTCGACCTCGACGGCCAGTGGATCGGCATCGCCGCCCGCGGCCTGTGGACCGCCGGACGCGCCTGCTGGAGCCGCTGCTCCTCCTGGGGCCGCACCGCCTGGGGCTGGGGCCGCAGCGCCTGGAGCTGGTCGCGCACCAACGTGCCCCGCTTCGGCCGCTGGTCCTGGGGCAAGGCCCGCAGCGCCTACCGCTGGACCGCACCCCGCGTACGGGCCTCGTTCCGCTGTGGCATCTACGGAGCCGGCGTCGGTATGTTCGGCTCCATGATGGCAGGCAGCTGGGGCGTATGGCCCTACGGATTCCGGGGATCCGACCGAGCGGACATCTGGGGCACCACCGGAGGCATCTACGGAGCCTACGCAGGCACCGCCTACGGCTTCTTCCGCCACCGCACAGCCCGGTGCGCCCGATGACAGCCGCCCCCCACAGCCCCGCCGCCCGCCGGCGGGGCACCCGCCCCGCCAACCGGATCGCCGTCGCACTCCTGCTCACCGGCATCCCGGTCTTCGGCGCCGGACGGGGCGCGGCCCATACGGGCGACAGCCTGCTCCAGGCCCTCGGCACGGTCTACAGCCAGCCGACGGCCTGGGCATGGACCGCAGTAACCCTGGCCTACTGCGCGCTGTCCCCCAAGGTCCTGCCCGAACTCGTCTCACACCGGGACACCACCCGGCCGCCGGGCATGAAGGACAGGATCAAGGCGGCACTGTTCTACTGGGTGCTCCTGTGGGGCCTGACCGCCCTGGCCGGAGCCACCACCGCGGCCGGCGCAGCGGGCACCCTGTCCGACTGCGCCACCGCGCCCGCCACCTGGCTGTTCCTGGCCGCGGTGACGGCGTACTGCCTGGCGTCACCCACCGTCCTCCCCGTCCTCTGGGACGAGAAGGACACCGAGTAGGAGCCGGGTAGGCGCCGACACGGGCAACGAGGAGGGCCTCCCCCGCGGGGAGGCCCTCCTTTCGCGTCCGGACACCGGATGCCCACCGCACGCACCCCTCCCCGGTCGTCCGTGCGGGATCCCTGGGCAGGCCCTCGCCGGCAGGGCGTACCCGCCCTTGATTCCACGCCGGACGTAGGCGATGATCTGGGCTTTCCATGGGTCGGGGGCGATGTACGTGGCCTGGTTGACAACCATGTCTGCGCTGGTCGGGTTGTTGGTGTTCGGAATCGCAGCGGGCGTCTACGCCCATGCGAGGCCGCTGCTGAAACGCGGCGTGAGAACCTCCGCGGTCTGCGTGGACGTAGGCCGCGTCGCGGAAGGTTCGGTGCTCCTCCTGGAGTACACACCCCAGGGCGGCCCCGCGCGTCAGACCTCGGTGGGCCCCTTCGTGTTCCCGCCGGTGGAGGTCGGCGGCCGGCTGGACGTGGTCTACGATCCCAAGCGCCCGCAGGAGGTCACCCTCCCCGAACGGCTCCCCCGAAGCACCCGCGGGCCGGTCACCGCCATGGCGGTATCCGGCGCGGTGCTCCTTGCATGCGCGGTACGGATCGTGGTTGCCGTGCGCGGCTGAGCCTCAGGGGCCACGAAGACCCTCGCGGTGCTCGCCACCCCGACACAGTCTCCTTCTCCGGCCGCCGCCCGTGACGAGCACCCCACCTCGTCGCACTGGTCCGCGCCGGGGCCGGCTTCGAGCGGGGCATCCTCGCCGAGCGATCCGCGGCCCGCGCGGCATGAACACCGCCGACGGCCGCGGAAAACCGGTGGCAGACCCGCCGGCACGCAGTGAAGATCGCAGCATGCCCACTTTCCTGGAGACCGACCGGCTCGTCCTGCGCGCGTTCACGGAGGCCGACATCGACCATCTGCTCGCCCTGGACAACGACCCCGAGGTCATGCGCTTCATCAACGGAGGCCGTCCCACCAGCCGCGAGACCATCGAGACGCGAGTAGTGCCGCGGCTGATGCGTGACTACCCGTGCTGGGAGACCCGCGGCTACTGGGCCGCGCAGGAGAAGTCCAGCGGCACCTTCCTGGGCTGGTTCGAGTTCCGCCCGCTGGACGAGCACAGCCGCGCCGTGGTCGAACTCGGCTACCGCTTGAACCAGGCGGCATGGGGGCACGGCTACGCCACCGAGGGGTCCCGGGCGCTGATCCACAAGGGGTTCACGGACCTGGAGGTCGAGCGGGTCACGGCGAACACCATGGCCGTCAACACCCGCTCCCGCCGCGTCATGGAGAAGTCGGGCCTGTCCTTCGTCCGGAACTTCACCGGCGACTGGCCGGAGGCGATCGAGGGCTCCGAGCACGGTGAAGTCGAGTACGAACTCACCCGGACCGAGTGGGAACAGCGGTAGCCGTCAACGACTCAGTCCACAACTCTTGACAATTTCTCAGGAAAATCTGCCCTTCACCTTCAAGCTGGGCGACTTCGCCCATGCCTTCGCCGACCACTACGACGAGCTCACCGAGGAGCAGCGGCGCCGGGTACTAGCGCTGGCTGAAGAGGTCCTGGCATCGGCGGACGAGACGGCGCGGGCCGCCGTGGCAACCGGCTTCTTTGAGGCCCTCCTCAACGAGTGGGACGAGGGCTTCGACCTCCAGGCCGGCTGGTCCGCTCGTGGGACCGCGCTCCCGCGCGTACTGCCTGGCCTGGAACAGCTTCGGGGGTGTCGACACACCCGGCTGGATGAAGGCTGCGCAGGCCTGAGTCCGCCACGCCCTTGACGGCCCCGTGCGGCACCCGCGCCGCACGGGGCCGCACCGTCCGCCTGGAAGCTGAACCCGACTCCTGCGTGCCCGTTCACCCACCATGGCTGCAAGCCGTGACCACCGAACAGATCCGCGCGAGCGGACCGCCGCCAGCTGTTCCGACTTGCAGGACCTGGCCTGCGCGTACAGGGCGACGTCGACGTCGCCGTGTACCTGGACGACGACGGGCTCCTGCCGGACCCTGGGACCGCCGAACGCGTACGGGAGCAGTTCGCCGCCTTGCCGACGCTCGGCATCGTCTCCTTCCGCATCGCCGACGAGACCGGCCGCAGCCAGCGCCGCCACGTCCCCCTCCTCCGGCCCAGGGACCCGATGCGCGCAGGCGAGGTCACCACCTTCCTCGGCGGCGGCAACGCCGCACGGATGACCGTCGCCGACCAGACCGGCGACTGGCCGGCACCCTCCGCCTACACCCACGAGGAGGAGGACCCGACCCGGACCGCCTCAGAGTGTTCCGCTGCGGGCCATCGCCTCCAGTGTGCGCGTGAGGGTTGCCACCAGGGCCGCCTTCGTACGCCGGGCCCGGGGAGTGTCTGCGGTGACGCAGTTGACGTACAGGCCCTCGTGGGTGCGGTGCACGTACAGGAACATGCCGTTCGTGTACGGGATCGAGGTGTACACGGACGCCTGCCGGTCGGCGTGGCGGGCCGCGCCGGGGACGCCCCTGAAGTCCATGTACGACACGAAGTTCGTCGGGTGCGGCCAGGGGCGGGCGTGAAGCTGCGGTGCGAGGAGCCGCAGGACGACGACGAACGGGACCCGTCCGCCCCTGACCATCCGTGTGGACGCGTCCTGGGCGGCGCGCAGGGTCTGCGTGAGGCCGGCGTGCTGCGGCACGGGGATCTCGAGCGGGAGGAGGTTGACGAACCAGCCCAGGTCGTGGGCGTGGGGGCCGTGCCCGCGCGTTGCGGCGGGCACGAGCGCGCGGTACACGTCGGGGCCGCCTTCCTTGCGGAGGCTGACGCCGACGGCGGCCAGGGCGGTGGTGGCGACGCCCGCGCCGGCAGAGCGGCAGCGGTCCTCCAGGGCTGCCGCGCCGGACCGGTCCAGGAGCATGTGCGTGGTGTTGAGCGCGCGGTGGGCGGTGCCGGGCCCGGTGCCGAGGTCGAGCGGGAACCTGGGGAAGGGGCCGCCGGCCCGCTCGATGAACCCCTTCCAGTGGTCCAGCCTGCTGTCGTCGGCTGTGGTGGCCGCATGCCGACGCCGCTCCGCACCGGCGTGCCCGAGGAACCCGGCCACCGGCGGGAGGTCGGGTTCCCGGCCCCGGGCGAACGCCTCGTACGCGGTGGCGATGTCGTTCAGGGCGATCATCATGGACGCGCCGTCGGTCACCAGGTGGTCGCACGCGAAGCAGACCGTGGTGGACTCCTCGCGGATCACCGCTCCCATGGAGAACCACGGCCCGGTGCGCGTATCGGTGCTGTTCAGGAACTGCTCCACCCAGGCACGGGCCTCGGCGGGCGTGGCCACGACTCCGCGGTCGACCGGCTCCAGCTTCACGTCCCCGGGCGCAGCGACCCCGGCCGTGACGCCGCCGTCGGCCGCGGAGCGGAACGTGCAGCGCAGCACCTCGTGCCGCCGTACGACGTGGAGCAGGGCGGCGTCGAGCGCAGGCCGGTCGAGCCTGCCGCGGATCTCGAACGTCACGGCGAAGCACTCGGTGCGCGGACGCGGCCCCCGGTCGGCGGCCTGCTCCCCGACGCCTTCGGGGTTGCCTTCGCGGTCGGCTCCGGCGGCCTCGGCGGGTGCGGATCCGGCGAAGTGGTACTCCTGGTTGTAGGAGGGCGGCGGGAGGTCCCGTACCGGGCCGCCGGTGGCCGTGCGCACCTGCCATTCGACTGCGTGCCCGGGGGCGATGTGCAGCTCGGAGGCGGGGAGTTGGAACACCGGCGGTGCTCCCTTCCGTTGTTGTGCGCCCCGCCCGTCGCGCGGGCGGCCCGCCGTGGGTGGGGGTGTGCGTGGGAACCGGCAGACACGGCCGGCCGGTACGTCGAGCCGGTGGGCGGGTCAGAACCGGCCGGTGCGGGCGACGCTCTCCAGCGTCCGCGCGAGGGTCCCCGTGAGGGCCGCCTTGACCCGGCGGGCCTGCGGGGTGTCCGCGAACATGGAGTGCAGGTGCAGTCCGGTCCCGTTGCGGTGGAACCAGAAGAGGATTCCGTTGCTGTGCGAGGTGGAGACGTATTTGTGTGCCTGCCGGGCCAGGTGCATGCCGGCCCCCGGGGTGTGCCTGAAGTCCTGGTAGGAGAAGAACGTGACGGCGGGAGGCCAGACCTTGGGCCCCTCCTGATGCTGCGTCAGCAGATTGAAGACGCGGACGAAGGGTGCACCGGTGTACGGCCGCATGGCGTCCAGGGAGTCCTGCGCGCCCGCCATCACGGCTGAGAAGTCCAGCTCTGCGGACACAGGGAACTCGACCGGGAGGGTGTTCACGAACCAGCCCATGCCGTGCTCGCGGGGGCCCCGGCCGCGCGTGTTGACCGGGACGAGCGCCCGGTGGACGTCCGGCCCGCCCTCCCGCCGGAGGCTGACGCCGAACGCGGCCAGCACCCCGGTGGACGCCCTGGCGCCGACCGCGCGGCAGCGGGCCTCCATCGCGTCGAGGAGGTCGGCGGACAGGAGGGTGTGGGTCTCGTTGGCACTGCGGTACGCCACCCCCGGCTCGATCCCGAGGTCGAGGGGGAAGCGGGGGAAGACCTGTCCGTCGTTGCGCGCGACGAAGCCCTTCCAGTGGTCCAGCAGCGCGTCGTCGATCCCGAGGTCCGCGCCGCGCTGCCGCTCGGCGGCGGCGTAGCCGAGGAACCCGCCCGTCTCGGGCAGCTCCGGCTCGCGGCCCTGCGCGTACGCCTCGTACGCCGTGGCGATGTCGTGTACGGCCACGGGGGTCGACACCCCGTCGGTGAGCAGGTGGTCGCAGGCGAAGTAGACGGTGGCGGAGTCCTCCCTGACCATCGCGCCCATGACGATCCAGGGACCGCGGAGCGTGTCGGTGCGCAGGAGGAACCTCTGCACGTAGTCGCGGGCTTCGTCCCCGGAGTCGAACCGTCCCCCGTCACTGCGCTCGAGCTTCACGTCCTGCGGCGAAACCGCCTCCACGGCAAGGCCGTTCGCCGCTTCCCGGAACACGCAGCGCAGCACCTCGTGGCGCCGTACGAAATGCAGCAGCGCGGCCTCCAGGGCCTCGCATTCGATGCTCCCGGCGATCTCGAAGGAGCCGCCGATGTACGAGGTGTAGCCGACGTCCGCGGCCCGCAGGCACTGCGCCACCGCGAAGTGGTCCTCCTGGTTGTAGGAGGCGGGGGCCGCCGGGTCGGAGCTCCCCGGTGCGCACTGCCCGGCGGCGCCGGCGGCGGACACCGTCCATTCCACGGCGTGGCCCGGGGCCATCTTCATGGCCTCTGCGGGGAGTTGCAGCATGGGGAGCCTTCCTGGTCTGCTCTCACGTCGACGCTCCGAGGGCGCGGACGGAGGTGAACTGCGTTGGACCACACGGCGTTTCGGGCCGTCGGTTCCGTCACCAGTAACGAGCCGGACGGCACGCGGTGACGGCTGCCCCCGCGGCCGCCGCCACCTACCCGGTCGAGCTGACCGTCCCCGTCGACACGGTCCGAACCGCCACCGTCACCAAGCCCGTGACCGCCGGGACGACCCGGCCTCCGACGGTCCCTCCGCCGACCGCGGCGTTCTCGGTGTCCTGCTGGTACCAGGACTGCACCTTCACCGGGTCGGCGTCCAAGCGCTCCGATGGCTCGATCGGTTCGTACAAGGGGAAGTTGGGCGACTCAGCCTCGGGCACCGGCGCCACGGTCGCCCGCTTGTACCCGACCGGGCAGCGCAGCTGCGCCGCCGAGCGGACCGTGACCGACAACGCCGGGCCGTTCGTCGTGCTGGTCCGATGTGGCGACTTCGGCCGGCATGGGGAAGCGGGATGGCCGCACGTGCCGGCATTCCGTACCTGCTCCCAGCCCGGCCGAGCCCGGGAGCACCGGGCTGTGGTGTCCATCCAGGAAGCGGACCAGGTGCAGGAGACCTGACTGCGGACGGTCCGTCCCCTTCGCCGTCTTCTGTGACGGGCCGGCGAGGCCGAGTCCTGACACGATGGCCCGACGGCCTGACCCGGTGCCTGGGCCCGGTCTACGCTCTGTTTCCTGGGGTACGGGAAAGGCGGGGGCGGCCTGATGCGGTGGGGCGGTTCGGGCAACTCGGGCTGGTTTGGCGGGCTTGTCGGCCACGGCAGTCCGGCGTGCTCCGGCCGGGCCAGGGCTGCGGCCGGGCGGGCCTTCGCCGCGCTGGCCGCCGTGGTCGTCGCCCTGTTCCCGCTCGCCGCCAACGCGGCCACGTCGCAGGACCGCTGGCCCGGGGTGCTGGACGCGGTGCGCCTGGACCCGTGGCCGTGGGTGTACGGGCTGGGGGCCGCGACTGCCGTGCTCGCCGTACTCGCCCTGCTGCTGCCGGGCCGGCGGGTTTGCCCGAGGACCCGCCGCCCCCGCCGGCCTCCGTACCGGTCTGGGTGGTGAGCCGCGAGGAGGGCCGGCTGGCGGTCTCCGCCGCGTGCAGGCCTCGGGGCCGGGGCGGCGGGGCCGTGGGCATCACCACCTCCCTCGAGGGCGCGGGAGGCTTCGGCAAGACGACCCTCGCCGCGTACGTCGGCGCACATCCCCGGGTACGTCGGCGCTTCCGCGGCCGCGTGTACACCGTCACCATCGGGCGGGATGTCCGCGGCCGGTGCAGCGAGGACGAGAGTGCGCAGCTGGGTGCGGTCCTCGGGGGTCAGGTGCGGCCCGGCGCGGTCGGTGCGGGCGACGCATGACTGCTGTGCGGTGCTTTCGCACTGCACGATGGTCATGACTCCCGCGCTTCTGTGCCTGCCCGTGGGTGGTCGTTTCCCGTGTGAGCCGTGCTGGGCTACGTTGCCGTGTGGGTTGCCGGCTGCGAGGGGCGTGGAAGTGTCGAACGGGCTGCGGTGGGTATCGGGCGGATACGACTTGGGCTACACCTTCACGCTGTGCGAGGGCGTCGGGCCGCGGGACCTGCTGGTGCGGATGGGTGCGGAGCCGCACCACGTCCACGAGCTGTCCGATGACGCGGTGGCCGAGCTCCAGATGCGACCGGAGGACGGCCACCTGAGCGACCTTGATTTTCTCGACTGGGAGGACGAGGGCCTGGTGTCGCGGCTGACGGAGGCGGGGTTCCTCTCGCATCCGGGGGTTCTCGTGCGCGCGGGCGCCGTTCCGGGCTGGGCCTACGCGGTCGAGAACATGTCCAGCCGTGCCCCCGCCCACCTGGCGGCGCTGTCGCAGGGCACCCGCGCCTACACCGTCTACCGCGGTGTGAACGGGGAACACGAGGTCGGCTACGCCGTCGACGGCCGGGTACTGGCCTACTTCAATCCCCGCGCGCACCATCTGGGGGGCGTCGGCATCGAGCAGGGGGTGCCGGGCTTCGACTACTCCGGCGGGGAACTCCCCGACACCGCCTTCCTCCGCTTCCTCGAGCACGAGCACGACATCCACATCTTGTGGGAGGACTTCCAGGCTCCGCTCCCCACCGCCGCCTTCACGTAGGCCGCCCGCGGTACGGGCCGCAGCACGCCCGGAACTGAGGCGCCCAGTAAGCGCCACAAGCTGGCCGCGCGGGCGCCGCCGTCACGGAAGTACACGTCCTGCAAACCCCGGCGGCAATCTGCCGAGCTCGACCTCGGTAACGCCCGCTTCCTGCGCGGCCAGGAGCCGGGCGGCGGTCCCGGGCGGGAGGTGCCGGGTGTTCCACCGCATCCGACGTCGTCGCCGGTAGCGGTCGACGCGACCACCATGCGGTCACGCGGGCGGTGGTAGGGCACGTGCTGGAGCCGTGGCCGCTGCCTGGGCGGCACCTACGGACCCCGGGCCGCACGGGGCCGGCAAGCCCGCGATCGCACCGCCTGGCGGCGCCCGACCTCGTTAGGCTCGCCACATGGACTCTCTCGCAGTGTTCGTGGACGGCGGGCTCATCAGCATCAGCGACGGCGAGGACATCAACGTCGAGACCACCCGTTGGTCCAACGGCCTCCTCGCCCCCATGGACCACGGCGCCTGGATCAGGACCGGCATCCACACCGGCAACGTCACCCTCCTTACCGAGGTCCTCCACCAGGAGCCCCCCGTCGACGGGCAGTCCTGGGAGGAGATCGTCGAAGCCAGCGTCCACTCCCCCAGCGGCGCCATGGCCCTCACCGGCGCCACCAACGAGGCAGGCGCCTACCTCACCGCCAGCGGACCTGGCTGGTACCGCCTCCGCGTCCATGCCCGCGGACGCGGCCACAACCCCGACGGCACCGCCGTCCAGCCCACCGAGACCTACCTCGTCCAGGCCTGGCCCCAGCCCTGGACCGAACAGCACATCCCCCAAACCAGCCCCCGCATCGAACAAGCCCTCACCGACAACGCCCACGAGCCCCACGGCCAACCCGCACCACGCACTGCACACCCCGACTCACCCGAGCGAGCCCGGCTCCTGCGCCACCTCCGCGACCGGTGACGGCGCACCCGCGCCTGCACCGCACGCGCACACAGATGAGCGGCGGAGGGGTGGATTCTCAGTGGGGAGTAGCTGCAGTCCAGATCTGTTTCAGGGGCGGACGGCGCGGACGTGGTCGGCTGAGAGATCGAGTTCGTTACTCCAGGCAGCAGTCGGAGCAGAGGGTCGCGACGGGCGTCCCGCAGGCGCACAGCTGGTTCCTTCCGCCGTCCGGGGGCGCACCGCACCACGCCGGCGAGACGTGCTGCAAGGTCACGCCGAAGGCGTCGTCGACCAGCGGGGCGCCGTAGGGCTCGGTCTCGATGGCGTAGTGGCCCGACGGCACGGTCGCAGGTGACGGACCCTGCTGGTCCGCGTCCGACCGTGCGCAGTACGGAGGTGTCGACGGCCACTGAGTTCTCCCCGGATGTGAGGTCCGGGGAGATGCTTGACAGGTCGGTCTCGGGACTTGCTTGACGGTGTCCCGCGTGATGTTTGACGGTCCCAGCTGGTGGGTTGACGGTCAGCGGGGATCCGCGATGTAGCGGGTGACGGGGCCGCCCTTGAGCGGGTGGGTGGAGATCTCGACCTCGCCGTCGAGGACGCGGAAGCAGGTCTCCTCGATGACCACGGTGACAGTCTTGCCGGCGTGCGCGACGCCGGGGCGGAGCTTGTGCCTGGCGACGACGAAGGTGCCGTCGGCCCCGACCTGCCGAACCGCCCGCCGCGGTTGCGACGGGGGCGGTGGCAGCGGTGTGGCGGCGACCCGGGCGCCGGTGAGTTTCGCGCGGCGCTGGTGCGGGATCGGGGCGGCGAGGGTCTTGACCAGGAGCCCGGCATGGATCACATACGTCAGGCTGCCGTCGAAACGCAGGGGGATGTGCTTGCCGATCAGCTCGGCGCCAAGGGCGACGGCGTCTGCCCGAGCGAGACCACGCCGTCCTTGGTTGCCTTGCGATCGACCTCGACGACGGCCGCAGGCGCCAGGGGCTTGTCCGCGCTGACGCCGCCCTGGGGTTCGGGTCCGCCGAGGCACCCGCCCCGCATGAACAGCCCTGGCAGGTCGGCGTCGGTGAAGATCATCGAACGTGTCCTGATCAGTTGCCCGTCGAGGACGACGTGGACGGTGCGGTGGCTGACCCAGACGGTGACGGTCCGGCCGACCAGAGGTCGACTGGACCAAGACGTCCTCCGAGTACCGCGACAGCCTCCCCCGCATGGTCAGGGATGTGATCATCGAGGCGGTCGTCGAACGGCTGTCGTCCCGGCCCCCCTACCGCGACCAGGGTCTGGACACCACCAGGATCAGCATCGAACCCGCCCGCTCCACCCAGCCCCGCGGCGCCCGCATCCTCAACTTCGACCACAACCGCGGCTGGCTCCGGTACACCTTCGTCCACCGCACCGCCGAACCCCAGATCCCATCAAAACTGTCTTCTGGCAGTAGGCGGGGGACGACGGGGAGGAGCTGCGGGGGTACGGCCCGCACGATGGGCGGACTCACTTCCCCGGCCCGGCTACCTCGGGATCCGCCGACCGCCGCCGTCGGTCGGTTCGGCGGGCCCCACGGGCCGTTGGCATGTGCAGCCGCGGATATGCAATCTAACGATCCGTCATTCCCGGAGGGAGTTATTGTCATGCCCCTGTCGCGCAGTCCGGGCGGGTGGCTAGGTTCGGCCCGTCATCACCGACCGACCAGGGGGAATCAATGCGCATCCGCCATGCCCTGCCGACCGCCGCAGCCGCCGTCGCAGTCGTCCTCGCGCTACCCGGCACCGCCCACGCCGCCACCGGATCCGCGTCGGTGGCCAGCAGCTACGGCAACGCGAGCGCCTCGTGGACCTGGGCCGGCCCGGGGAGCCTGTCCGGTATCAACCTGACCGTCCGCGACACCAACTGCAACTCCAACCCGGTGTACGCCAAGTTCAAGGTCTACCGCACGAACGGCCAGTACTGGACGACCTCGACGCTCCGCTACGACTACAACGGCTGCAACGGAACCGGGACGGCACACAACAACCTGAGCCTCTCGGACGGTTTCAACATCGCCCACGTCTCGCTCATCATATGCAACGAGGAGTGGGGCACCGACCCCTGCTCCGAAGGCTCCAAGTCGGGCCGCAATCCGCGCGCCTGAGGTTCGAGGGCGGCGCGGCCCCTCTCCTCAGGCAGGGGCGGGAGCCGTACGGGCAGTCGTCGTACCGCAATGACGGGGACTGCCGGTTGAGACCCGGGACGGATCGGCGAGCGACCCCGGTCGGAGGCCGCTGCTGCGGGATCCGGCCGGGGCCGCTCGCCCGTGTGGGGGCGACGTCCTGGTGCACGAGTGCTCAGGCGGTCACGCGTGGGGAGGCCGGTCAGGAAGGCGGCGGGGACGCGGACGATGTCGGCGTCCCCGTAGCCACCGGTCTCCCACTCCCAGCCGGACAGGGCGTACTTGCGGCCGCCCTCGACGCCACACGGTGGCGTCGCCCGGGGCGGCGATCAGGGTGCCGTCGGCGGGGGCCGTCCCGATGGCGGCAAAGGACCGTGAGGGATGGTGCGGGTCTGGCTCGGGTCGTAGCCGATGGCGTTGACGTCGGCCATCGTCCGGGCGGCCGACGTGCAGGCGGCGGACATCCGGGCGGTGACACCGCCGCCGAACAGGGGGTCGGATCCGAGCTGCTCGATCCGTACTTACGCCTCATGGACAGGCAGGTGGCGGCCGGCGAGCGCGACGCGGTGGCCCTGCTGCGGTGTCCGGCCCCCGCATGACCGAGGTGGTGGATCTCGCCGCGACCGGACGCCGGACCGCTCCCGGCGCCAATCGGGTCGGCCGCCTTCAAAGGAGCTGGTCAGGACCATGGGAGGATACGAGACGCGAACGGGGCGGTAGGGCGGCAGAGCAGCCGGGCAGGCCATCAGGTCGCGAAGCAGAACGAAATGAAGCGAGAGGCACGGAGCAGTGGGTTTCACGGGTGTGTGGTCGGTGGGTGTCGTTCCCGACGAGGAGGCAGAGGCGATCCCGAGGCGGTTCGCCCACCTGCCCCTGGAATCGCCGCCCCGTTCGCCCGCGTACCGGGCGTCGATGGAGTGGTGGTCGAGCGGCGCCGCCGAGCGGGAGGCCTTCTTCGAGCGGTCCGGGTCCGTGCCCGGCGGCCCCCCGGCACCCACCGCGGCCGCTCACCGCTTCGCGGACTTCATCGCAGAAGCCACCACCGTCGGCGACACCGTTCGGCAGATCCAGGACGCCGGCGCCGAGCTCATGCCGCAGGCGCAGGGGCCGGGTCTGTACGTGGCGACGGCGCGGGGGGCCAGTCCGGTTGCCGCGCTGTTCTACGGCCTGGGCCACGTGGGGTCCGAGCTGTATCCGGGCTGGTTCGGGGACTTCCTGTTGACTGCCGCAGAGGTGCGGTCCGCACTGCCCGGCGCCAGGGAGGCCCTCGCCCTGCCCGGTACCCGCCGCGCGGAGGCCCTCGCGCGGATCACCGAGTGGATGACGGGGGTCGGCGACGCCCCCGGCTTCGACGCCGCCGCGCTCCTCGACGCGCCGTTGGCCGTGCTGGAGCTGGCTGCGGCTACGGGCTCGGGCGTGTCTGCGTTCAGCCGCTCGCACTGACCGGGAGCGCGGCCACGGTGCCTGGCCGTGCGACCGCCGGGGAAGTCGTGCGGGGAGGGGCTGCCTTGGACGGCGGGCCGCCCCGCGGGAACCGGCACCACAGGCTCAGGCGCGCTGCAGGCGATGCAGCACGATCCACACCTGATGGTGCTCGACGAACCGACCGAGGGACTCGACCCGTCGGTCCGGGAGACGTTCTCTGCGCTGCTGGGCGAGGCGGCCGCCGCCGGACGCACCGTCGTGCTCTCCATCCACATCCTGCCGGAGGTGCAGCGCACCTGCGAACGGGTGGCGATCATTCGGGACGGACGATCGGTGACGGTCCGGAGCGTGGCCGGCCTGCACGAGGCGTGTGAGCGGTCACGTAGTTACCCACCTTCAGTCGCTTCCGCGTCACGGAATTCCCCACCCCTGCGGTCACGATTCCCCAGGGGGAGACGGTCGTGAACGTGCGCCAGAGGTGCCCGGCGTCGCCGCTGAGCGCGAGAAGTGCCCCGGACTGCGGCAGAGGGGGGTCTCACCCCGTCGTTGGTCTGGCTCGCAGGCCACCGAGCAATGCGGCCAGGTAACGGTGCGCGGTGTCGATCCGGTCCGGTGGAGCGCAACCGTGTACGTCCACGGCGTAGGCGATGCCGCACATGAGCGGGACCAGATCGGCTGCGGCCAGGTCGGGACGGACCGCCCCGGCCGCGCGGGCCCGGTCGAGGAGTGTGGTGCCTGTCGACCACAAGGACTCCTTGAGTTCCGCGGTGCGCGGCAGGGCGTTGACGGAAGCGGCGGCGACCGGCGCCAGGGAGGCGTCTGTGACCTGTGCTTCGACGGTGCGGGTCAGGAAGCCCTCGAGTGCCCGCCAGGCGTCGGTGTCGGCCAGCGCCTGCCTGCCGTGGGCGGTCAGGGCCTCCAGGCGGGGAATGGCGACGGCCTCCAGGAGCGCTTCGGGCGTGGCGAAGTGGCGGTAGACGGTGCCGACTCCGAGTCCGGCGCGTCGGGCGACGTCGTTGAGCTGCAACGGCGTTCCCTGGTCGACCAGCTCGCGGGCGACGGCAACGATCCGGTCCCAGTTGCGGGCCGCGTCCTTGCGTAGTGGTGTCGTCATGGGGAACATGTTAACCGGATGACTCATCCGGATTGCCCCGCCCCCGCGCGCCGGGCCAGTCCCGGCGGGTCAGGGCGCCAACAGGGGCGCGTGCTGCCGACTGAGTCGGCGCACGGCATCGGCGACGCGGGGGTCGGTGGCCGTACGGAACGGCGCCGCCGGGCGTCCCGTGGCAGCGATGACGATGCCGGTCCGGCCCGCCAGGGACTCGTCGGTGGCGGCGATGACGGAGGACTTTGCGGCCTCGGATGCCGGGCCCGCGGTGGAACGTTCGAACTTGCGGCGCACCAACGGCCACAGCAGCCGCAGGGCCGGTGAGACGATCTTCGGGTCGGTCATGGTGCCGTTGGTCATGTCGGTCGCGGCGCCTCCGGGGTCGGCGGCGAAGACCGAGACGCCCGTGCCGTCGAGCCGCGACGCCAGGTCGAGCGTGTAGGCGAGGTTGGCGAGCTTGGCGCGGCCGTACCAGTGGAAGCCGTAGTAGCCGCCGGGCGGCTCGACGGCGTCGAACACCCGCTTGGCGACACCAACCGCACCCGAGGTCACGTTCACGATCCTGCTGGGCGCACCTGCCGTGAGCACGGGCAGCAGCAGTTCCGTGAGCAGGTACGGCGAAAGGTGGTTGACGACGAACGACGCCTCCAAGCCGGCCAGCTCTTGTCGATCCGCGTACATCGCCCCGATGTTGTTCACCAGCACGGTCAGCGGTTCGCCCGAGGCGGCGTGGTCGTCGGCTATCCGGCCGGCGAGCGCGCGCACGCAGTCGAGCGAGCCGAGGTCGGCGGGCAGGAACCTGCCAGGACGAGCCGGGTTCACCGCGTCGATCCGCTCTACCGCCCGGGCGCCTCGGTCCGCACTGCGCCCGACCACGGTGACCGAGAATCCGGCGGCGGCCAGCCCCAGGGCCGTCTCCAGGCCGATGCCGGCCGTCCCGGCTGTGACCACGGCTGTCTTCCCCATTGCGTTCCTCCAGTCCGGTGATTCGGATAGTTCATCCGCTTAGTGGGTGACGATATCACAAG
Source organism: Streptomyces sp. NPDC038213 (assembly GCF_055600495.1). Classification (NCBI taxonomy): domain Bacteria; kingdom Bacillati; phylum Actinomycetota; class Actinomycetes; order Kitasatosporales; family Streptomycetaceae; genus Streptomyces; species Streptomyces sp. NPDC038213. The sequence goes on along the minus strand of NZ_JBVJYM010000038.1, from coordinate 47,799 downwards.
CGGATGATCCATCCGCTTGTGATGGCAGGGGGCGCCCCCCGGCGGACACCGGGGAATCGGGTGACGTCTGCCCTGCGGAATCACATGACGGTCGACAAGGGCGGACCAGCGGCAACGTGTCGCACGCCGGCTACCCCGGGCTCCCGGTGTCGGCGTACACGTGAACTCACATGAGCACGCGGACACTCTGGTCGAACGCCGACGTCACCAGCGATGCGGCGGCCCCCGCCGGCCAGGAGCCCGCGGTGGCCTGTTCTCCCAGGAGACCACCGATACGGAACGGGTCCTGGCGGCCGCCCTGCCCCACCGCCAGATCTGCACCGGTGAGGCCCCCACCGAACTCTTCCAGGTCAGCCGCCCCACCATCGGCAACGCCGTCCATGAGGTCCGCCCCCGCCTCGGAGAAGACGGCTTCCCTCTGCCCATGGCACCCATCAAGCACCGCACAGCCGCAGAGCTCCTCGCCTCCACGACCTCGTCGTCGACCTGCCGGTGAAAACGGCATGTTGATTCCGAACAGGTCCAGTGGGTGCGGCAGCGCTGCCAGGACGCGCCGGGCAGGACACGCCGACGGGGCCGACGGGGGCGTCGGAGGCGAGCAGCTGGACACCGGACATGCCGCGGGCGGTCAGCAAACGCAGGAACGCCGGCCAGCCGGCGCCGTCCTCGCAGGTGGCGACGTCTACCGCGCACTGTCCCCGGGCCAGAGGCCCGGCAACAGCCTGCGGCTCCACTCCGTCATCTTCAGCTGACACCCACCCGCGCGCAGCGCGTGCTGCCGTGGTGCCCGGCGTCCCGCAAAGGGTCACGCACGACTACCTCCGTGCCGGGACCGGCCCTTGAGGTCGCCACCGGCAAGGTGATCGGCTCACTCCACCGCCGCGCCGAGGAGTTCTCGAACGCACCGCCTCGTATCTGAACAGAATTCCCGACTGAGAAGACCAGGTGCTACAGGCGAGGTGGGCGACACCAGAACGGCCGCGGAAAGTGGGCCCGGTTGAGGGCCCGCGCAATCGCGCGGCACCGGCCGGGTGGGCCGGCATGCTCCCCCGATCACCCGGGTGTGTCCTCGACGGCTGCGGGCACGCGGAAGGGCCCGAACGGCGCGTGCCGTTCGGGCCCTCTTCGTTGTTCGGGTGGCGGCATGCGCCGGGCTCACCTGTCAGGCGGCCGCGGCGGTGCCGAGCATGGCGGAGGCCTGCTGCAGGGGGGTGAGGGCGTGCGCGGGCGCGGCGGCCCGGGACAGGTCGCGGCAGGTGAAGCCGAGCTTGGCCATGGCCCGCAGGACTTCGCCGGCGCTGAAGTCGCGGCGGTCCTGACGGGTGATGACCTGGCCGACCTGCTTGACGGGGTAGATGCGGCGGCCGATGATCACGGACTCGCCGGTGACCTGCTCGGGCTTGACGCCCTTCATGGATTCCAGGACGCCCGCCTTGGTGAGGTCGAACGGGAAGCGGGCGATGACGCAGCGCATGGTGCCTCACAGGGAGAAGAGGGGAGCGGTCCGACCACGGTCAGGTGGATCAGCGGGCGAGGGCGAGGACGCCCAGGGCGCTGCCCTGCTCGTCGATGACGGGCAGGGCGTCGAGCCGGCGGTAGCGCATCGCGTGTTCGGCTTCGGCCACTGTGGTCGTGGGTGAGGCGAACGGCCCGCTGCCGTCCAGGATCTCGCGCAGCCGGACCCGGTCCGTGTACGCGTCGCTGTCACGGAGGGCGGTCAGCTGGGCCCGGGTGACCAGCCCGGTGCACACGCCGTCGTTGTCGCAGACGAGCAGATGTCCTGTAGGGGCGCTGTTCATGACGGACAGGGCTACTTCGACCGTCATGTCGTCCCAGACCTGCGGGCCGGCGGCTGTCATGGCGTCGTGCACCGTCCGCTGCGCGGGGTCGGCGCCCACCGGGCGGGGCTGCATCTGGACCAGCGTCAAAAGGTGCCTCCTGCAGAGATGGGTCAGTTTCCGGATCACGTGGGTCTCAGGCTGCCGCGTCGAAGGCGGACTGCCGCGCACCCGCCCGCCGGGCGGCCGAAGCATGGCCGCGGCGGCCACGGGAGGCCGTGGTGCGCTTGGAGCGCTCGGACACCGGTGCGGTGATGGTGACCGGGATGCCGGAGGGCGCCTGGGCGCCGGTGATCCGGGTCAGGGCCTCGTCGCCGGAGCGGACCCGGGTGGTCTGCGCGGTGACACCCGCGGCCGTCATCAGGCGGGCCACCTCGCGGCGCTGGTCGGGGGTGACCAGGGTGACGACACGGCCGGACTGACCGGCGCGGGCGGTACGCCCACCGCGGTGGAGGTAGTCCTTGTGGTCGGTCGGCGGGTCCACGTTCACGACGAGGTCGAGGTTGTCGACGTGGATGCCGCGAGCGGCCACGTTCGTGGCGACCAGGACGGTGACATGGCCGGTCTTGAACTGGGCCAGGGTCCGGGTGCGCTGCGGCTGGGACCTGCCCCCGTGCAGGGCGGCGGCGCGGACCCCGCTGTCGAGGAGGTCCTGCGTCAGCCGGTCCACGGCGTGCTTGGTGTCGAGGAACATGATCACTCGGCTGTCACGGGCGGCGATCTCCGTCGTCATGCGCTGCTTGTCGGCACTGTGGACGTGCAGGACGTGGTGCTCCATCGTGGTCACCGCGCCCTGCGAGGGGTCCACCGAGTGCACGACCGGGTCCGTGAGGTACCGGCGCACGAGAAGGTCGACGTTGCGGTCGAGGGTCGCGGAGAACAGCATCCGCTGGCCCTCGGGGCGAACCTGGTCGAGCAGCGCGGTGACCTGGGGCATGAACCCCATGTCGGCCATCTGGTCGGCCTCGTCCAGGACGGTGATCGCGACCTGGTTCAACCGGCAGTCGCCACGGTCGATGAGGTCCTTCAGCCGGCCGGGCGTGGCCACTACGACCTCCGCGCCTGCGCGCAGTGCGCCGGCCTGCCTGCCGATCGACATGCCGCCGACGGCCGCGGCCAGACGCAGCTCCACGGAGCGGGCGTACGGGGTGAGTGCATCGGTCACCTGCTGGGCCAGCTCGCGGGTGGGGACGAGGACGAGCGCGAGCGGCTGGCGGGGCTCGGCGCGCTGCCCGGCGGTGCGGGCCAGCAGGGCCAGGCCGAAGGCGAGGGTCTTTCCGGAGCCGGTACGGCCGCGGCCGAGGACGTCGCGGCCCGCGAGAGTGTTGGGGAGGGTGGCGCCCTGGATCGGGAAGGGCACGGTCATGCCCTGCGTGCCGAGGGTGGCCAGCAGCTGGGCCGGCATGTCGAGTTCGGCGAACGCCTCGACGGCGGGGAGCGCGGGAGTGATCGTCTTCGGCGGTGCGAACTCACCCTGGACACCGGCGGGCCGACGGCCGTAGCCTCCCGAACGGCTCGAGGCCGACGAGCCGAAACGGCTGCCCCGACCCGAACCGGCGGCGGCGCCACTGCCGAAAGCCGGGCCCCCCGTCCGGCTGCGGGTACGGGAGGAGCGCTCATTCGTACGTGCGGGTTTCATGCGGAACCTTCCTCGATACGGCACGTATCCAGGAATTCCCGCAGCACAGGAGCGGCGTAGGGAATTGCGAGAACGGGCCGAATAGGATGCGGAGCGGAACTGGCGGACAGGAGGTCTGCACAGGCTCAGACGCTGAAAACGGGGGCACCGCAGAGGTGTGGCAGGCAAAAGCAGTCCACTCGGGCGCGCCTCCGAGAGGTCCTGTCGGCCGAGTGTCTCCACGCCCACTACCGCGGGGGAACGCACCGCGGAAAATACATTCAGCTGGGGCCCGCACCCCAAGGGATGCGGGCCCCAGCTGCGGAACGCGTGTCAGCGTCAGGCGGGAACGATGTTCTCGGCCGTCGGGCCCTTCTGGCCCTGCGCGATGTCGAAATTGACCTTCTGGCCCTCGTTCAGCTCACGGAAGCCCTGGGCGGCGATGTTCGAGTAGTGGGCGAACACGTCAGGGCCGCCACCGTCCTGCTCGATGAATCCGAAACCCTTTTCCGCGTTGAACCACTTGACGGTACCAGCAGCCATGTCATATCTCCTCTGGGGCAATACATCGGCGTCTGCACTGTGCGGACGCCGTGTCGCTGCGATGATGCCCCGCCCGGCAGACGACCGGGAAATACAAAGCGCTTTCAGCGAAATGAATCCGCGCTGGCGGCGTAGAGTTCTTGGGTACCAAAACTGCAACTGAAACGACAGTAGCACGCTGCAGCGGTTCGAGTACGTCATATTTTCCCGCCGACTGCGTTGTGCCAGAAATTCTCTCCGCGAGATCTGCCAAATTCTCAGGCCGCGGTGACAGATACCGGCCGCCGATCCCTGCTGCCTGCCCATGCTCCGCTCGGGCTTCCTCGCGTGGCGCTGCCGGGGCGGGTAGCCCCGATGGCCCGCCACCGCCTGCTGGGCGGCCACTGCGGACCAGCTGATCGTCTACCCGCCCCCGGCGAACAGGGGTGGCGACGGGTCCGCTACGACGGCGTTGTCGATGCTCCCGCAGAATTGAGCACGCTCTGCTGAACGGTTTGCCCGGCGGCCGACTCGCCACCATGCCCGCTGTCCCTGCTCAGGGGGTTCGCCGAGCCGGTGGAACGCGCCACGTGGATCGGCGTCGACGCGCTGGTGCACGGCCGCCGGGCAGTGGGCCGACCGGCAGCAGTCCATCGGTGAGCTGGACAGCGCGCTCACCACGGCAACTGAAGGCGGACCACTACCCGGCTGCCCCGAGGACGCCGACTGCACCGAGGACATCAGGTGGCGCCAGGCCCCGCACCACGCTTCTCCAGGCCGTCACACGCCACAAGGCTGCGCGGTCAGCGACGCCGGCCGCCGCCGATGCGGCGGTCGTCGGCCAGAGCGGTAAGCGGGCCGAACTCACAGGCAAGCTGGCTCCACGTGAGAACCTCGCCACAGCGGGCCGGGAACTCCTTCGCGTTGAACTCGGGCATGGTCCAGGTGCCAGTGCCCCGGTCCCGCAGCCACAGGTCCCCGTCACCGTCGACCACGGTCGGCGGGACCGGAACGGGCTCGGCCTGATCGACGGGCTCCCAGGTGACCCGGCCCGGGTGGGAACCGCGGCGCAGCTCGGTGGTGGCCAGCCGTGCGGCCAAGTCACGGGTGGACTCTTCAGCATCCTTGACCGACGCGAGTCGGAACGCGTCGTCAAGTACGGGCAGGGCTGGACTCTTGCTGCGCTTTGAACTCATACGCTGACTACCTCCGGTGGGGGGCATCCGTGATGGCACCCCGTAAGAGGCTCACGGTATCCGAAGCGGGAGGCGGCCGGCGACGACCGGTCCGGGTCCGGGTGGAGGCGCCGGTACACCGGGCGGTGGGGCTGACTTGACTCCGAGACCAAGAACCCGACCGGCAGCTGCGGCCAGAAGGCCGTCCTCGTGGTCGAGCCGACCCACAGCGCTCCCGCGGGCGGTGTGACGAGCCGGATACTCGCCCTGGCGCCGGCGCTGCTGGTCGGATACGAAGGTCCCCGCCGAACAGCGGCAGCTCCGTCACCGTCGTATCAGGCCCGGGGCCGCGTGAACCTCGGCGGCGGCCGGTAGACCCCGTCCCGGTCCACCCGCACGGCCCGCACACACCTGCGCTACCGGGACGGGATCCAGCGCACCTCGTCAAGGACGTCGCGGCTGGGCCACGGCACCGTGAACCGCACCCTCCCGCACATGCCCCCGGACCCGCCACGACTGCTCCGGACGGCGACTGCGCTGACGCCGTCGTGCCCCCGTACCGCTTCCCGGTACGGGGGCACGTGGTGTGGGTCAGCGGCCGGCTGCGATCTGGGCGGCGGCGCCGCCGATGCCGTTCCAGCCTGATCCCGTCCAGACGGTGACCGCGGAGCGGGTCGGGGTGAGGCCGTAGATGTGGGTGCCGCTCAGGGCGAAGTGCGCGCCGGGGCCGCCTATCTGGGTCCAGGAGCCGGGCGTTCCGTTGAAGCGGAAGACGGAGCCGTCGTTCGGGTCGGTGGCGACCATGGAGGTTCCGCCGGCGTAGAGGGCTGCGGCGGGGCCTCCGACCTGCTCCCAGCGGTCGCCGCTGCCGGTCCAGCGCATGACGGCGGAGCGGTCGGGGGTCAGTCCGTAGAGGGCGTTGTTGTTGGCGGCGAAGGCGGCGCCGGCGTTGCCGATGCGGGTCCAGGAGTCGGGGGTGCCGTTGTAGCGGTGGATGCTGCCGTCGCCGGGGTGGGTCGCGAAGAGGCCGGAGGCTGCGGCGTGGATGGTGGTGGCGGCGCCGCCGATCCGGGTCCAGCCGGTGCCGCTGCCGTTCCACTGCATGACGGCGGAGCGGTCGGGGGTGAGGGCGCGGCGCATCTGTGAACTGCGGAGATGCCGCCGTTGTATGCGCCCAGTGCGCATACGGCAGGCATCGGAGGCCGACTTGTATGCACGTAGCGGCATGCACGGCCCTTCCTCCCTCCGGCTCTACGGGTGCGTTGCAGCCGGGCATCTCGTGTCGCCGTGCTTCGCCGTGGCGGTCAGGTGCTCGGCCACGAGCCGCTCGTTCTGTTGCCGACACGGGTGGGGGAACGGAGAGGTTTCAACTCCGGCGCGGTTTCAACCCGGTCGTTCTTTCCATGTCTTGGCAGCCCAGTGAGCGGCGTGGGTAACTGGGTTCACCACGGCGGCACCCTTGCTGACCGCGGGATCCGGCGGTCCGTATGGGAGCCCGACCCGGGGGCCGGCTGCCGGACCTTCTGCCGTCCACCTGCCACGGGCCTGCGTCCGGCCGAACCGGTCAGGCTTCCGTGGGCGGGCGCAACCACGGCGCGCAGCCGATCCGAGGAGGCATGGTGGCACCGCCACGCCCTGGGGAGCCGATCCCCGGTCTGTACTGTCCACAGGTGGCCGAACCGGATGCCGCCCTGGTCGCCGAGGTGGACGAGCGCATCGCCGCCTGGGTCAAGAAGGAGGACGTCTGCCCCCCTCAGTGGCGCGAGGGCCTGATCGGGTTCGCGGTCGGGCGGGCGGTGGTCCTGCAGTACCCCGACTTCGCGAGCATCGGCCACCTGATGGCCGCGGCGGAACTGCTGGCCGCGGAGAACGTCGTCGACGACTGCTACGTCGAGGACTTCGGGGGCTCCCCGGATGGCCTGGGCGCCAGACTGGTGATCGCCCAGAGTGCACTCGACCCCGCCCGGCTCACGAGCGGGTACGGGCAGGACTGGGACCGCGGCGTCCAGGGGGACGAAGCCCTGCGCAGCTACCGGACGGCGATGCGGGACTTCGAGGCCATCGCGTCTCCTGTCCAGGCGGACCGCTTCCGGCACGACATGGCCCGTCTGCACCTGGGTTACTTGGCTGAGGCGACCTGGAAGCTCGACGGCCGGGTTCCCGCGGTATGGGAGTACCTGACCATGCGCCAGTTCAACAACTTCCGGCCGTGCCTGACCATCACCGATGCCGTCGCCGGGTACGAGCTTGCGCCCGAGCTCTACGCCCTCTCCGAGGTTCAGGAGGCGGTGGCGCTGGCCTGCAACGCCACGACCATCGTCAACGACCTCTACTCCTACAGCAAAGAGCTCCGCATGCAGCACCCCCACCTGAACCTGCCGCTCGTGCTCGCTGCCGAAACCGGCGACCACCGGTTGGGGTACCTCCGGGCCGTCGAGGTGCACAACGACCTCATGCACGCCTTCGAGGACGCGGCGGGCCGCCTGCACGGTCAGCACCCGTCCCTCGACCGGTACCTGCAGGGCCTCACCGCCTGGGTGCTGGGCAACCACCGCTGGCACCACACCAACACCAGCCGTTACACCCTCCCCGACTTCTGGAGCTGAAGGGAACAGCACACATGAGCACTGTCGTGCCGCACAGCCGCTACCAGCAGGACATCGCCGACTACTGGAACGCCGAGGAACGGCCCGTCAACCTGCGCCTGGGCGACGTCGACGGCCTCTACCACCACCACTACGGTGTCGGCGGGGTCGACTGGTCGGTCCTGGAGACACCGGAGGCAGACCGGGACCAGGCGATCATCAACGAGATGCACCGCCTGGAGACCGCACAAGCCCACCTGCTCATCAAACACCTCGGCGAGGTCAAGCCGGATCAGCGGATCCTCGACGCGGGCTGCGGCCGGGGCGGCACCTCCGTCCTCGCCCACCAGGCCTTCGGCTGCTACGCCGACGGGATCTCCCTGTCCTCCAAGCAGGTGGACTTCGCCAACCGCCGTGCCCGTGAGCTCGGCATCGACGACAAGGTCACCTACCACGTCGGCAACATGCTGGAGACCGGCTTCACCCCGGGCGCCTACCAGGCGATCTGGAACAACGAGTCCACCATGTACGTGGACCTCAAGGACCTGTTCGCCGCACACTCCAAGCTGCTTGCCCGGGGCGGCCGGTACGTGACCATCACCGGCTGCTACAACGACGTCTACGGGCAGCCGTCCAAGGCGGTCTCCACCATCAACGCGCACTACGAGTGCAACATCCACGCCCGTTCGGAGTACTTCGCCGCCTTGGCGGCCAACCGGCTGGTCCCGGTGCATGTGGAGAACCTGACCCCGGCCACCATCCCCTACTGGGAGCTGCGCACACACTCCTCGGTCACCACCGGTATCGAGGAGGCCTTCCTCAGCAGCTACAAGGACGGCAGCTTCCAGTACCTGCTGATCGCCGCCGACCGCATCTGACGGCCCTGGCGGGTCATTCCGGTGGTGCGGAACGGGCTGACGGCACCTTGCGGCCCGCCGTCGGCCAGCCACCCCCGGCTCCGGCGATACGGCCGGCCCGGGCAAGTAGCCGGCGGGCGGCGGGATCGCGCTGGTAAGAGCGCAGCCGCCTGCGCAGTTCCCGGAACGCGGCGTCGCCACGGGCCGAGAAGACCAACGGATAGTCGTCCAGGAAACCCTCCCAGGTGGAGCACGCCAGCTCAAGGTGACCCTGCTCCAGTTGGAGGCTTCCGAGCCGCGCGGTGGTGAGCATCCGGGCCCGGCGCTCCCGGGTGGGCCGGAGGCGGAGGGAGGCCGCCAACGCACCGCAGGCGGCCGGGACGTCGCCGGCGGCTGCCAGCACCTCCGCCTGCTGATGGGCAAACGCGGCCAGGTGGTAGCCGCCGAGCAAGGCGCCTCGGCCCTCGGCACGATCCAGCAGCCGCTGGGCGCGGCCGAGGGCCTCCAGCGCGCGGTGCCGCTCCCCCACTCCGGCGAGCGCGAGGGCCTCCTGGCCGATGATGAAGGCGCCCGTCTCGGCGGGCAGGCGGCCGATGTCACGGGACGCCGCCTCGGCGAACTGCAGGGCCAGCAGGACGTTCCCCAGCTGGTGTGCCTGGACACTCATCTGACGTACGGCGATGGCGTGGCGGAGCGGGTCGCTCGCTTCCGCAGAGAGTTGTACGGCGATTTGGAAATAGGCCTGTGCGACGCCGTGCAGGTTCTCGTCGAAAGCCATGAACCCCGCGAGGTAGGCAAGATCCGCACTGGTTTGCCGGAAACGCCGGCTGACGTTCGGTGAGGCCGAGCAGCCGAGTCCTTCTGCGATGTTGAGCGAGAGGTAGGACGTCAGAGCGGGCCGAATTCTCACTCCTCCGAATGTTTCGTCGGCATCGGCGAAGAGGGCCACCATCAGCTCGGCCGACCGCGCGTGGGCGGCACCGATGCGACCGGTCGGCCGCGCCGGACGTGTGCCGGCGGACGCCTGCGGCAGGCCGGGTGCCGGTACGTACGGCAGGCGGCGCAGCACCCGCTGCGCGACCAGCCCCTCCTGGGCGAGGTCGCGGAGTCGTTCATGGATACCTGGGGCGGCCTGCCCGGTACCGGTGGCCGGCACCGTCTGCTCCAACCCGGCCTGTTCGGGCGTGATGTCGCGTCCGATCCTGTCCGACAGCACCCGGCAGATCAGTTGGCACGCTCGGCCGCGCGGTCGGGTGCCGGCCAGCCAGTGCGCCACGGTCGTGCGGTCGTAGTCCAGGACGAGGGCACACCTGAGGGCTTCGGCATTGACCGCCCGCGCGAATTCCGGGCCGTTCCACCCGGCTTCTTCAAGCAGCGCCCGGAGTTTCAGATTCGGTACGCGGCGATTGGCCATGACACACCACCTGATCGAATTCAACCGCTCTCGGATTTCAACCACCTTTAGCACACCTGCTGGTTCCGCTCCGCCGCGGACGCGAGCGCAATGGAATCACTGTGAACGCCCACCGGGGAGAGTGCAAGCGATCCCGGTAATCCGACGTCAACAGCCACCGGAAACAGCCACCGGGAAAGGGGCAGACGATGGACACCGTCCCGACCGACCACGACGAGCACCGGACCGGACTTCTGCTGGAGCAGGCACGCAGCCTCGTCGACGCCCTGCTGCGTTCCGCGCTCCAGGTCCTCCCGCCGAGGATGCTGCTCATCTGCGGCTACCAGCTGGGCTGGTGGGACGCGAGCGGGGCGGAGCAGCCGGGCGGCGCAGGGAAGGCGCTCAGGCCGGCCCTCGCACTAGGCGCCGCCAGAGCCGTCGGCGGGGACCCGGTCGACGCCGTGCCGGCCGCGGCGGCCGTCGAACTCGGCCACAACTTCTCTCTGGTGCACGACGACGTGGTGGACCGGGACGAGCTGCGCCGCCACCGCCCCACCGCCTGGAAGGCTTTCGGAACCGCCGACGCGATCATGGCCGGGGACGCCATGATCGCCGCGACCCCCCTGGTGCTCGCCCGGCATGACCACCCGTCATTGGCCCAGTCGGTCAACCGCCTCGGGACGGCGGTGGCCGAACTCTGCGAGGGGCAGCACATGGACTGTGCCTTCGAACGGCAGAAGAGCGTCACCCTCGGGGAGTGCCTGCGGATGGCCGAGGCCAAGACCGGAGCCCTCCTAGGAGCGTCCTGCGCGCTCGGCGCCCTGGCAGCCGGCGCCCCGCCCCAGGTCGTGGGAGCGATGGACGTCTTCGGCCGCCGGCTGGGACTGGCCTTCCAGCTGGTCGACGACCAGCTCGGCATCTGGGGAGACCCCGCCGTCACCGGCAAGCCCGTGGGCGCCGACCTGCAAGCACGCAAGAAGTCCCTGCCGGTGGTCGCCGTCCTGGCCGAGCGGACCGAACCCGCTCGCCGACTGCGCGCGCTCTACTCGATGGACCGCCCCCTCACCACCGCCGAGGTAGCCCGGGCGACCGGGCTGATCGAGCAGGCCGGCGGCCGGGCCTGGGCCCGGGACCAGGCCCGCCGCCACGTCCTGGAAGCTCTGGACGTCCTGGGCCAGTGCCTGCCGCCCGGTGGGGACAGCACCGAACTGCGCTCCCTGGCGGCCCTGATCATCCGGAGGAACACATGACCACCGACGTACCGGCCGCTTCGGTCACGCGGACCGTCCTGCTCGCGGCACCCCGCTCCTTCTGCGCCGGTGTCGAGCGAGCCATCGACGCGGTCGAACGGCTGCTGGACGCACCCGGTCGGGACACCCCCGTCTACGTCCGCAAGCAGATCGTGCACAACACCCACGTGGTGGCCGACCTGGCTGCACGCGGGGCGGTCTTCGTCGAGGAACTGGACGCCGTCCCGCCCGGCTCCACCGTGGTCTTCTCCGCCCACGGCGTCTCCCCGCAGGTCCGCGAACAAGCCCGGCTGCGGCGGCTCACGGTCGTCGACGCGACCTGCCCGCTGGTCACCAAGGTGCACTCCGAGGCCCGCCGCTTCGCCGGCCGCGGCAACACCGTGGTCCTGATCGGACACGCCGGTCACGAGGAGGTCGAAGGCACCCTCGGCGAGGCACCGCAGGCCACCATCCTGATCGAAACGGCCGAGCAGGCACGGACGCTGGAAGTCCCCGACGAGTCGAGAGTGTCCTACCTGACCCAGACCACACTGGCCCTGGACGAGACCGCCGAGGTCATCGAGGCGCTGAGGGACCGCTTCCCGCTGATCCAGGCACCGCCCGGGGACGACATCTGCTACGCCACCACCAACCGCCAACTCGCCGTCGAGGCGGTGGCGCGCAGGGCGGACCTCGTCCTGGTGGTCGGGTCCGCGAACTCCTCCAACTCGGCCCGGATGGTGGAGCTGGTCCGCCGCGGCGGCACCCCGGCCCAGCTGATCGACGACGCCTCGGCCCTCGATGCGGCCTGGCTCGAGGACGTGCGGGTGATCGGTCTGTCCGCCGGCGCATCCGCCCCGCCCGCCCTGGTCACCGAGGTGATCGAGGCACTGCGACTGCTCGGTCCGCTCACCGTCGAGGAGATCACCACGACGGTGGAGGACATCACCTTCCAACCACCCGCGCCCGTAAGGGACCAGCCATGACCGCACCCACCACCGTCGTCGACACCGCCGCCGACCCGCGGCCGCCGGACCTGCTCGCCGAGCTGGACGGACCCGAGGACCTCAAGAACCTCCCCCCGGACACCCTGCCCGTACTCGCCGAGCAGATACGCGCCCTGCTCATCGAGAAGGTCAGCGCCGTCGGAGGCCACCTCGGCCCCAACCTCGGCGTGGTGGAGCTGACCATCGCCCTGCACCGGGTCTTCACCTCACCGCACGACACCCTGCTCTTCGACACCGGCCACCAGGCCTACGTGCACAAGCTCCTGACCGGGCGCCAGCACGAGTTCGACACCCTGCGCCAGTCCGGCGGGCTCTCGGGCTATCCGAGCCGGGCCGAGTCGGCGCACGATGTCATCGAGAACAGCCATGCCTCCACCGCCCTGTCCTACGCCGACGGCATCGCCAAGGCCCGGGCCCTGAGCGGTGAGAACGGCCGGGCGGTGGTCGCCGTGGTCGGCGACGGCGCCCTCACCGGAGGCCTGGCGCTGGAGGCCCTCAACAACCTCGGCGCCGCCCCGCACCGGCCCGTGGTCGTCGTCCTCAACGACAACGAACGCTCGTACGCCCCGACCGCCGGGGCCCTCGCCCAGCACCTGGCCGCGCTCCGCAGGGGCGAGGCGAAGGGAAACCTGTTCGAGCAGCTGGGGCTGGCCTACCTCGGCCCCGTCGACGGGCACGACGTGCCCGCCCTGGAGCAGGCGCTGCGTGAGGCCCGTTCCCTGGCACGGCCCGTCGTCGTCCACACCCTCACCCGCAAGGGGCACGGCTACCCGCCCGCCCTGGCCGACCAGGACGAGAAGATGCACGCTGTCGGCGTCCTCGACCCGGCCACCGGCCTGCCCAGATCGGCCGCCGGCCAACCGACCTGGACCGACGTATTCTCCGAGCACGTGACCGAGCTGGGCGCCCACTACAGCGACCTGGTAGCCGTCACAGCCGCGATGCCCGGCCCCACCGGCCTGTCCCGCTTCGCCGAACGCTTCCCCGGGCGCTTCCACGACGTCGGCATCGCCGAGCAGCACGCGGTGGCCAGCGCGGCCGGCCTGGCCACCGCCGGTGCGCGGGCCCTGGTCGCGGTCTACTCCACCTTCCTCAACCGGGCCTACGACCAGGTGCTGATGGATGTCGGCCTGCACCGGCTCCCGGTGACCTTCGTCCTGGACCGGGCCGGGATCACCGGCCCCGACGGGGCCAGCCACCACGGCATGTGGGACGTCCCGCTGCTGGCCTCCGTCCCCGGTATGCGAGTGGCGGTCCCCCGCGACCCCGCCCAGCTGCGCTCCCTGCTCACCGAAGCACTGGACGACCAGGAACACCCCACCGCGCTGCGCTTCCCGAAGGCCGCAGCCGGTGCCGACATCCCGGCCGTCGAACAGACCGGCCCGGTCGACCTGCTCTTCCGCTCAGCCGTCCACGAGGTCCTGATGGTCGCCGTCGGCCCGCTCGCCGCCGAATGCGTGGAAGCCGGCCGCTACCTCGCCGCCAGCGGCATCGGCGCGACCGTGGCCGACCCGCGGTGGGTGCTGCCCGTCCCCCGCGAGCTCCTGACCCTGGCCGCTCGGCACCGACTCGTCGTCACGGTCGAGGACAGCATCCGCAACGGAGGTGTCGGCGACGCACTCAGCCGTGCCCTGACCGACACCGGCGCCCGGATCCCGGTCGTCACCATGGGACTGCCCGCCCGGTTCCTACCCCACGGCCCCCGCCACGGCCTCCTGACCGAGACCGGCCTGACCGCCAAGGCGATCGTCCACACCGTCCACGGCGCGAGGGCCGACCGGCCCCACCCCCACCCGTGAGTCCGTCGTGCGACCCGCCCGCCCTGTCCCCTCCCCGTTCCGACCGACCGATGGAGTGACGATGCACAGGCCCCGCATACCGCTGCCCCGGCGCGCCTCCCGGCAGATCCAGGTCGGCTCCGTGCCCGTCGGTGGCGACGCGCCGATTTCGGTGCAGACCATGACCACCACTCTCACCGCCGACGTGGACTCCACCCTCCAGCAGATCGCCGAGGTCACCGCAGCGGGCTGCGACATCGTCCGGGTCGCCGTCCCGTCGCAGGACGATGCCCGGGCCCTGCCAGAGATCGTCCGCAAATCCCCGATCCCGGTCATCGCAGACATCCACTTCCAGCCGCGCTACGTCTTCGCCGCCATCGATGCGGGCTGCGCGGCGGTCCGGGTCAACCCCGGCAACATCAGGGCCTTCGACGACAAGGTCCGGGAGATCGCCCAGGCGGCGGCGGCCGCGGGCGTGCCGATCCGGATCGGAGTCAACGCCGGCTCGCTCGACCACCGCCTGCTCAGCAAGTACGGCAGGGCCACCCCCGAGGCACTGGTCGAGTCCGCCCTGTGGGAGTGCTCGCTCTTCGAGGAGCACGGCTTCCAGGACCTCAAGATCGCCGTCAAGCACCACGACCCGCTCACCATGGTCACCGCCTACCGGCTGCTCGCCGAGAGCTGCGACTACCCGTTCCACCTGGGCGTGACCGAGGCTGGCCCCGAACTGCAGGGCGCCATCAAGTCCGCCGTCGCCTTCGGCATCCTGCTCCACCAGGGCATCGGCGACACCATCCGGGTCTCCACCTCCGCCCCGCCGGTGGAACAGGTCAAGGCCGGCAACCACATCCTGCAGTCCCTGGGCCTCCGCCCGCGGAAGCTGGAGATCGTCTCCTGCCCCGGGTGCGGTCGCCTCCAAGTCGACATCCACCGCCTCAGCCGCGAAGTGGAGGCCGCCTTCGAAGGCTTCCCCATCCCGCTGAGGGTCGCCGTCATGGGGTGCGTGGTCAACGGGCCCGGCGAATCCCGCGAGGCCGACCTCGGCGTCTCCTCCGGCAACGGCAAGGGGCAGATCTTCGTCAAGGGCCAGATCGTGCGCACCGTACCGGAGTCGCGCATCGTCGAGGCTCTGCTGGAGGAGGCACTGCGGCTCGCCGACCAGACCGGGGCGCCCGAGTGAACGCCGTCCACCACGGCCGCCCGCACTGTGCGATCCGCACGCGAGCCACGGCACCCCGGCCGACACCGCCGTCCGCACCGTTGTGATCGACCGGTTCGGCCGGCGCCCCGGCGGTCGAGGTCGCGGCACTGCACCCGGACCGGCTCCAGGTCACCGGCCTGGGCCGGCCACCGGACGCAGCCCCGGCATCCTCGCCGAGCAGGCCCACCTGCTCGGTGCGGGGCCGTGGCGGTCGCCGCACCAACTGCCGTCCCCGCCCTCCGCTCCTCCCTCGCCGCCCGGTTCGGCCCAAGCGGGCGGTTGCCGGAGATACTCGCCAAGACTGACGCTGCGTCAGCGCTCGAGGCATCCCCGTGCGACCGGGTCCTCAACGCGGTCACCGGCTCCGTCGGCCTCGGCCCCACCCTGGCGGCCCTCGCGGCCGGCCGCACAGTCGCGCTGGCGAACAGCGAGTCCCCGATGGCCGGCAGCCCGCTCGTGGCGCGGCTCGCCGAACCGGGGCAGATCATCCCCGTCGACTCCGAGCACTCCGCCGTCTCCCAGTGCCTGGCCGGTGCCGTACCCGGTCGGGTCAGACACCCCGTGTCGTTTGGTGTCAAGCGGCACGGGGTTGGGGGTGGTGTGACCAGGCGGTTGTTTCGTCGTAGGTGGTGCGGGTTTCGAGGCAGCCGTGGAGGATACCGACGAGTCGGTTGCCGAGCTGGCGGAGGGCGGGGTTGTAGCCGGCTTCGCGGGCTCGTTCGGCACGGCACGCGGCCTGATGGCTCCAGTGCTCACGCTCAGTGGGGCGGGCACGCCACCCCAGCAGCGGTCTGGCCTCCCGGCCGACCAGCCGGGGGACGGTCTGACCTCAGAAGTCGATGCTTCCGGCGTCGTAAGCGCTCACCTGCTGGCGGCTACGGAACCGATCATTCCCCGGCTCTGTAGGTCCCGTTAGGCATCTGGCGCTCACGGCCTTTGGCGGCCCGTTCCGCGGCCGCAGGCGCGACCAGCGCCGGCCGGTGACGCCCGCTCAGGCCCTGACCCCATCCGACCTGGACCATGGGGCCGGTCATCACCGTCAACTCGGCAGCCCTGACGAACAACAGCACCCTCACCGCCTGTGCCCGGCTGCGGCGGGTCCACGTCCCGCCGGAGCCCTTGCGACGGCAGGCCGCCATCGGCACCGCCGCGTCCACCGACTCACCGCCCTTCCCGTCCGCAACGCCTTCCACCGCGTCCTGGTCCCGGTCCCGTCCCCCTGTGCGCCCTGGACGTGTACCGCGCATGGGACGTCCTGCTCCCACCCCCACCCGCCCTTCGCCGCGGCAGCGCCCCGACGCGGGATCCTGACCGCCCTCGGCGGCGGATCGGCCAACCGGCTGGGGCAGTTGCCCCCACGACCGCCAAGCCGCCGCCATCAGCCCCCGCGGGACACCACCCTCGGTGGTCGCGGCACCGGTGCCCGGCCCCGCAGCCATCCCCCTTGCGAACCCGTCGGCCGACCGCCCGAGCGATCACCAAGAAAATGGCTGAAATAGGACGAAGCTTCTCTCTTCTGATGTCGTTTTCAGTCAGGAAATATCCGACGCTGATTATGCAGGAGGAATGTTGAAGCGGACAAAACGATTCGCGTCATGGTGGAGCACCGGCACGCCCGGCAACCATGTGCTCGTAGCGCGGGAGTTCGTCCATCCGCAATACGGACAGACGTCTTCGCCTGCGGCCGAGCTGGTCATCTGCTGGCTGGCCCAGGCTGGTGTGCAGGCCGCGCCAGCCGACGGCAGGCGCTGGGGAGCCGAGGAGCGGCTGCGCTGGTTCAGCCTGGCCTACATCGATCCGCGCCTCGGCGCGATCGGGCTCGCCGTAGCCGCCCCCGCACACTGCCCACACCGTCAGAATGCCGCCCGGACCGCCCTTCTGACATGGCAGCGGACTCTCGGCACACGCAGAATCCTGCTCCCGCACCTGCCCGCCGCCGGATTCCCGTCCCAGCGGAGCACGTCCGCCTCTCCTGCGGACCCGGCAGTGGCGGCCCAGTGCTTCCTCGACGAGGGGGACTCCGTCCTGGTCCTCGGAGTACCGAACCCCGCCCTGCGGGACCTGAGCGCCGCCGCCGACCAGCACGTACTGTACGCCGATCGCGCACAGTCCCTCGCAGAATCGATCCCTTACGAAGTGGAGGGGGACCGGCTGTCCTTCGTGCTGTCGCCCGAGGCAGTGGCCGAGGAGGCGGCCGACCTTCTGCACACGGCCAGGCAACGCTTCCCCCACCTCCGGGGACAGCACCCGGACCACTGGCCGTACCAGACCTCCGACCAGCTCAACTCCCTGCGCCTCGCTCTGGACGGCGCGGACGAGGTCTGGCTGCTGACCGCCTCCGGATCCGCGCGCCACCCGCTGCTGGACACCGCCCTGTCACACAGCCATGTCACCATCCGGGAGCTCGGTGACTCGACGGACATCGACGCCCATTGGTTAACGCCGCGGCTCAGGACCGTCGCCCTGCTCACCAGCGACCTGTCCGATCCCGGCGACCGGCGCCGCCGGGAGCTACTCACCGCACTTTCCGGCACCGGCCCGCTCAGCGTGGTCACCCGCGAGGTCCGCACCCACATCACGACCGGTCTCCACCTCCCCGCGCACCACTGACACCACCGGGAATTCGGCCCGCGCGAGCCGACTGGCCCCGCGCCAGTAGGAGCACTCCGCGCACGAAGAGGCACGCCATCGCGGAGCCGGCTACCACCGGGGGCGACCTGAGCGAGACGCCGCCGTCTTCCGGGCCGCCGATGCCCACGAAGTGCCGGAGCTGGGTAGTGGTCACGGCCGTGCGCGCTCCGCTTCGCCCGTAGAAGCTTCTCCGTGATGGCCACCGACTTCAGCCGGGTCGGTCTGCAGCAGCCGCGCGAGGCCGGCGCGGCCCCAGGCGTGGCCGGACGGGGAACTGCCGCGGTTCACGACGTCCGCCAAACCCCTGTCCTACGCGGACGTCTCCGTGGATGCCGTGTTCGCGTACATGCTGCTCTGCACGGCGCTGAGCACCCAGCAGATCCAGGCCCTGGTCGCCGAGGTACGACGGGTGCTGCGGCCGGGCGGAGCCTTCGTCTGCACCGTCCGCCACACCGGGAACCCCACTACCAGGCCGGAATCGGGCGCGGAGACGGCATCTGGGAGCAGGGCGGCCTCGCCGTCCACTTCGTCCCCGCGCAGCCTCGCTGACGAGCTCGCCGAGGGCTGGACTCTCGATGAGGCCGCACCGTTCCATCCGGCCTCGGCCAGGAGGATACGCAGAGCCTGGTTCGGACGACGGGGGATCGCACGTTCCTCCTTCTGCGCCGCTCAGCCGCTGGTCAGCGCGGACCTTCAACATCCTCATGTATTCAACGGGTTCACATGCCGCAGCCGTTCTGGACGCGCCTGCGGTCAGGCAGGCTCAGATTACGGACCACTTGGAACCGTGCACCAGCGCGCACGAGTCCAGCACCCGTTGAAGCCGTGCGCCCCAAGTACACGGTCGGCCAGTCCTCATGGAAGGGAAAAATGCACACCAACCCTGCGGACGGGCCGGACGGTCCGTCTGACCGATGGCGCTCCGTCCACCTGTTCCCCGGGCAAGGGGACTTCTCCGTCGGCTCCCTGGTTCGCGCTGCCCGCGCCGAGAGGCGGGTGTTCTCGGCTGTCCGCCAGGTGTTCCTCGAGATCGACGGCGTCGCGGCGGAGCGCGGCCTCCCGGCGCTCGGTCCGTGGCTGCTCGGCCCGAATCCGCCGAGCGGCAAGGACCTCGCCTGTGAGCCCACGGGCACGTCCCAGCTCGCCCTGTTCGGCGCCTCGGTGGCGGTGCACCGAGCGCTGTGCGACGCGTACGGAGCGCCGTCGGGTGCCGTCGGCGTGAGCTTCGGTGAGATCGCCGCGCTGACCGCCGCCGGAGCCCTCACCATTCCCGACGGCGCCCGCGCGGCCTATGACCTCGCACGCGTGCTCTCCTCGTGTCCGGGCGGGCTGAGCCTGCTCTCCTGCTCCGAGTCGGCCGCTCGCCGGCTTCTGGAGCGGTCAGGGGCGGAGGAGACGGTGGTGGCCGTGGTCAACGACGACCGGTCCGTAGTGGTCTCGGGGCCCTTGCCGGACCTGGTCAGGGTCGAGAAGACTGCTGCGGACTCGGACGTGGCCGCCGCCCGCCTGCGCCTGCCGTTCTCCTCCCATCATCCGTTGCTCACCGCCGAGGCCCATGCGTTCGCCGTGGCGCTGCGCGCCTGTACCTGGTCCGAGCCGAGCTTTCCGGTCTACTCCGCCGTGGCGGGTCGTCTCTACCGTCCGGACGACGATCTGGCGCGGCGCCTGGCGGACTGCCTGGTCCGGCCCGCCGACATACCCCGCGTTCTGCGCCAGGT
Source organism: Streptomyces sp. NPDC038213 (assembly GCF_055600495.1). Taxonomy (NCBI): domain Bacteria; kingdom Bacillati; phylum Actinomycetota; class Actinomycetes; order Kitasatosporales; family Streptomycetaceae; genus Streptomyces; species Streptomyces sp. NPDC038213. The sequence goes on along the minus strand of NZ_JBVJYM010000038.1, from coordinate 28,247 downwards.
GGCCCTCCACAATCCGGCCGTCCTCTTCGAGGCGGGCACGGGAGAAGCGCTGGCTTCCAGTGCCCGCAGGGTGCTGGCCGCGTGCACCGCGCCGCCCGTCCACGCACCGATCGCCGAATCCGACTTCCCCTGGTGACCCCGCCCCGACTTGGAGAACCAGCGATGCCCCTCGCGTCCCTGCCCCCGGCCACCCGAGACGAGATCCGACGACTCCTCCACGGCCCCTGCGAGCCCTTCTTCCTCTCCGCGCTGCACAAGGCCCTGGCTGCCGACTCCTGCTCCGACGCGGGGAGAGCCGACAATCCAGGCGAACGACTGCTCCGCCGCCTGGGGCTGCTGGGCGAGACCCTCCCGGCGTCGGACCGTCTCTTCGACGACCTTGCCCGGCTCTCCACGGTCCACGCCTGGGCCGCGGTGACCGACCCCTCCCTCTGCCTGACGGCCCTCGTCCACCACACGCTCTGCCTGGGATCCATGGTCCGCCTCTCGCACGAGCCGGGCGAGCATCTGGTGCGGCGGATGGAACTGCTGCGGGCCGGGCGGGCCAAGGGGGTCTATCTGATAACCGAGGCGGGGCAGGCCAACAGTCACCTCGCGACCCGGACGCGCGCGGAGTTCGACCGGGGCACCGGCGAGTTCGTCCTGCACACGCCGGACCCGCAGGCCGCCAAGTTCGGCAGCGCGGGGACCCTGGACGTGCCGCAGACGGCGGTGGTACTCGCGCGTCTGGTCGTCGACGGCGAGGATCGCGGGGTCTTCGCGTTCGTGGTCGACCTGACCGGTGACGACGGACTGCTGCCCGGTGTCGAGGTGTCCTCGCCGCTCGGGCTGGGCGCGTTGCCCCTCGACTACGTCCTGGTGCGCTTCCACCATGTCCGGGTGCCGTACGCCGACTGGCTCGCCGACGGTGCGGGCATCGGGAGCGACGGCAGATTCCACGACCCGGCCGGGTCGAGCGACCGTCGCCTGCAGCGCACCCTGCGGGTGGGGCAGGGACTGTGGGCGACCATGCCCGCGGTCGCGGCCGCGACCGCACGCCAGTCGGCCGTACAGGCCGTCAACTACGCGCGACAGCGCCGGACCCAGAGCACCCTGGCCCCCGGGGTCCCTCTCCTCACCTATCGGACGCAGCAGCGGGCCGTGCTGGGAGCGCTGGCGGACGCCTTCGCCTTGACATGCGCCGCTGGCGGAGCGCGCGCCGTGTGGACGGAGTCCCTCGCCGCCCCGATGGCACCGGCCGGGGAGGGATCCGGGGCGATGGGGTTCACGCCGTGGGCGGCCGTCAGCCGCCCGCTGGCGGCCTACAAGGCCGTCGCGGTCCGCCTGGCCGCGCGGGTCGCAGCCGACTGCCAGAGCCGCTGCGGCTTCTCCGGGCACCTGGACGTGAACCGTCTGGCCGCCTACCACGGTTTCCACCACGCCTTCGACGCCGCCGGCGGGGACGGTCAGCTCATCTTCTACGACATCGGCCGCTCCCTCACCGCAGAGGCCGCGACGACCGCGACGGACACCCCGGCACCCCCGGTGACGTCGCCGGAATGGTGGCTCGCGACGGCACGCCGGCACCAGGACGGCCTGACCAGGCACCTGTCGGCGCGCCTGTGCGCCACGGAGCCGAGCGACCCGTTCGACGCCTGGAACCCGCTGTTGGAAGACGCTGGCATCCTCGGTGAGTTCTACGCGAACGCGCTCGTGGCGGAAGACGTGGCGCGGACGCTGGACGGGATACGCGACCTGGACCTGGCACGGTCTCTCCAGCCGTTGGGGGCCCTGCACGGCGTCATGGCCGCCCGCCGCTGGTCCGGCTCCCTGCTCGCCCACGGAACGCTGCGACCGGCGGACATCCAGGGACTGACGGACGTCGCCGACGCACTCTGCGACGCGATCGTGCCCCATCTGCCCCTGCTGACGCAGGTATTCGCCCATCCCGAAGACATAGTGGCCGCCCCCCTGGCCGCCAAGGACTACGACACGGCGCTGGGGACCACCCTCACCTGGACCCGAGGAGGTGTGCGGTGACGGGCGAACGCCGCATCGGCGTGCTCGGCATGGGCACCCACCTGCCCCCCACCGTACGCACGAACACCGAGGTCGCCGAGGGCGCCGGAGTAACGGCTGAATGGATCAGGGAACGCACCGGGGTCCTCAAGCGCCACGTGGCCGGCGCGGGCGAGGCGGCCTCCGACCTGGCGGCGCACGCGGTGCGCTCGGCGGCCGAGGCGGCCGGCATCGACGTCGCCGACATCGGCCTGCTGATCTGTGGCACGTCCACCCCCGACGAGCTGGGGCCCTCGACCGCCTGTCGGATCCAGACCCTGGTGGGCGCCTTCGGCGCGGTGGCACTCGACGTCAGCGCCGCCTGCTCCGGGTGGCTGTTCGCGGCCAAGGTGGCGCACGACTGGCTGCGGGGCGGCGAGATCCGGTACGCGGCGGTGGTGGGCGTCGAGGTCTACTCGAAGTTCCTCGACCCGGCCGACCGGGGCACCGCCGTCCTGTTCGCCGACGGGGCCGCCGCGGCCGTTCTGGGCCCGGTGCCCGCCGGCCAGGGCTTCATGCACTTCAGCCTCGGCTCCGACGGCACCCTCGCCGACCGCGTCCTCATCCCCGCCGGCGGCAGCCGGTTCCCCGCCAGCGAGACCACACTCGCCGATCGCGCGCACTGCATCCGCATGGACGGTCGCACCATCGGCCGGTTCATCACGGACGTGTTCCCCCGGCTGATCACCGATGCCCTCGACAGCAGCGGCCTCGGCATCCTGGACGTGGACTGCGTCGTCGCCCACCAGCCCAACCCCGTCCTGCTCAGGCGTATCGGCGCCGACCTGGGCATCCCCGCCGACCGCCTGGTTGTCGTCGGCGACGAGGTCGGCAACATCGGTGCGGCCAGCACGCCGTACGCACTGGCCAGCGCCGCGGCCCGCGGACAGCTGAGGCCCGGCGACCGAGTTCTGCTCGCCGTCTTCGGCGCCGGCATGACCTGGGGCAGCGCCCTCCTCACCTGGAGCGGGGCGCATGCCCTCACTGCGGCCTACGAGTCCATCCGTACCCCCACCGCGACCGGAGCCTCCGCCGCGGGAGCGTCCGAAACCGAAGGAGCCCCTTGATGAACGCCATGAACCTGTTCCGTCTGGACGGCGCACGCGCGCTGGTGACGGGCGCGTCTCGCGGCATCGGAAAGGCCGTCGCGGAGGCTCTGGCCGACGCGGGCTGCGACCTGGTGGTGACCGCCCGGACGCAGGCCGCCCTCGACGACACCGTGCGGGCGGTGGAGGACCGGGGCCGCAAGGCCGTGGCCCTTGCCGGAGACCTCGCCGAGGCGGGCGTCGCGGCGGACCTGGTCGACGGGGCGTGCACCGCACTGGGCGGCCTGGACATCGTCGTCCACAACGCCGGCACCCTCCCCACCGCGGAGGACGGCAGCCCCCTTATGGCACCGCTGCAGCACGCCCGCCAGCAGGACTGGGACAGGGTCGTCACCGTCAACCTCAACGCCACGGCCGCTCTGTGCCGGGCCGCCCACCCCCACCTGGTCGGCTCCGACCGAGCCAGCCTGATCCTGATGTCCTCGGTCGCCGGGCTCGTCGGCACCCCGATGATGGAGGCCTACGCCGCTACCAAGGCCGCTCAGGTCTCCCTCGCCCGCAGTCTCGCGGTCGGCTGGGCGCGTCAGGGCATCCGCGTCAACGCCCTGTGCCCTGGCTGGACCCGCACCGACATGACCGCCTTCGCCAGCGGTACCGGCCCCCTGTCCGACTGGCTGACCAGCCACGTCCCGCTCGGCCGGTGGGCCACGGTGGACGAGGTGGTCGGAGGCGCCCTCTTCCTCGCGTCCCCGGCCTCGTCGTTCGTGACCGGTCACGCGCTCGTCATCGACGGCGGCCTCGCCGTACCCGACGGCGGCCTGGCCGGCCACCCCAAGCCCCCCTCCCCCTTCACCGCGGCATGAACCCCGACGAGAAGCCCACCATGCCCCCTGCTCCCCCCACCGCGGTCATCACCGGGATCGGAGCCTGCCTTCCGTCGCGCATCGTCGACAACGACACCGTCATTGCGCGCGGACGCCTGCGCACGGACGACACCTGGATCCGCGACCGCACCGGCATCGTCCGGCGGCGGCACGCGGATCCGGGCACCAGCACCGGCGATCTCGCCGTCGGAGCAGGACGGGCCGCCCTCCTCTCAGCAGGCGGACTCCGCCCCGAGACGCTTCTCCTGGCCACCAGCACACCCGACCACCCCTGCCCCGCCACCGCTCCCGCGGTCGCCCACCGGCTCGGCCTGGGCACGATCCCCGCCTTCGACATCTCGGCCGTCTGCTCCGGCTTCCTCTACGCCCTGGCCACGGCGACCGCCCTGATCCGCAGCGCCGTGTACTCCACCGTCCTCGTGATCGCCGCCGAGACATACACGAGCATCGTCGACCCCGCTGACCGGGAAACCGCGCCGATCTTCGGTGACGGGGCCGCAGCCGTGCTCCTGGCTCCGGGCACCCCGGACGAACCCGGAGCCGTCACAGCCGTCGACCTCGGAGCCGACGGGAGCGGCAGCCCTCTCATCACCGTCCCGTACGGCGGGTCCCGGCACCCGCACCACCTGCCGCCGCCCGACCCGGGCGCCCGGTACTTCCACATGCAGGGCCGCGCGGTCTACGCCCACGCGGTCCGACGGATGACGCAGTCGGCGAGCACCGTCCTGGACCGGGCCGGCTGGCCGCCAAACAGCATACGGGCGTTCGTCGGCCACCAGGCCAACCAGCGCATTCTGGACTCCGTCGGCGACCGTCTGGGTATCGCACGCACCCACCGGTTCGGCAACATCGGTGAACTCGGCAACACCGCGGCGGCCTCCATCCCTCTGGTTCTTGCCGACCCCGCCGTTCACCAGGCCGTCGCCCCCGGCGCACGGTCACTGCTCACCACCTTCGGAGGTGGACTCACCTGGGCCTCCGCCACGCTGAACTGGCCCGCAGCCGTCCCCAGGTCGGAAGACCCCCCCTCCGGCCTGGACACCTCCCCCCTCTGCACGTCCGACCTCTCAAGGAGCCATCCATGGACCGCGCCTACGACCACCTCGTGACCCTCCTCGCCGACAAGTTCGAGGTCGACAGCAACCGCATCGCCTCCGACGCCACCCTCGGTGAACTGGACCTGGACTCCCTCGCCGTGGTGGAGCTGTACGTCACCCTGCAGGAGGAGTGGCAGATCCCGCTCGACGACTCCGCCGCGAGCGCCGAACTCACCGTTGCAGACGTGGCCCGCTCCGTGAGTGCGCTGCTCGACGACCCGGCACCCGGACCCGAGGCCGCGCCGTGAGCGACACGATCGCCGTCACCGGAATCGGTCTGGTGACACCTGCCGGCGCCGGAGCCGAACCCACTTGGAAGGCCGTGCAGGCGGGCAGCGCCACCGCTCGGACCGACCCCTCGCTCAGCGGCGGCCCGGTGACCATGTCCTGCCGCGTGCCGCCCCTGCCGCCCAGCCCGGGACGCCTCTGGCGCTTCGACCCCGGCACCCGCTTCCTGCTCACCGCCGCGCGTGAAGCGCTCGCCGCGGCCCAGTTGGACCCCGCCACCTGGGACCCCGCGCGCGTGGCCGTCGTCGTCGGCACCGCGGCGGGCGGAATCGGCACCCTCGAAACCCAGCACCGAAAGCTCATCACCGGCGGATACGGGACCGTCTCCCCGATGACGCTACCCGCCTTCCTCCCCAACATGGCGGCCGGCCAGCTCGCTCTCGAACTCGGCGTCACCGGCCCCTCCCTGCAGACCTCCACCGCCTGCGCCTCGGGTGCCACCGCCCTCATCACCGCCCGACTGCTCCTGGAGTCCGGAGCCTGCGACATCGCCATCGCGGGCGGCACCGACGCCATGATCACCCCCCTGTGCGCCGCGGCCTTCGCCAAGATGGGCGCGTTGTCCCTCCGGAACCACGATCCCGGCAACGCCTCACGCCCCTTCGACAAGGATCGCGACGGCTTCGTGCTCGGGGAAGGGTGCGGGATGCTCGTCCTGGAGCGCGGCCCGCACGCGCACGCTCGAGCGGCCCGCCCCTTAGCCCTGTTCGCCGGCCACGGCACCACCAGCGACGCCCACCACCCCACGGCACCACACCCCGACGGGGCCGGACTCCGTGCCGCGACCCTGGCAGCCCTGGGACAGGCAGGAGCAGGACGGGAGGATGTCGACCACATCAACGCCCACGGCACCAGCACGCCCCTCAACGACAGCGTGGAAGCCGCCGTGATCCGGGAGCTCTATCCCGGCCGACCTCCATCCGTCACGTCCACCAAGGGAGTTCTGGGCCACACCATGGGGGCCGCCGGAGCCATCGAGGCCGCCATCACCGTACTGACCATCGCCCATGGCGTCGTGCCGCCCACCGCCAACTTCACGGCACCGGACCAGGCCACCACCGGCATCGACATCGTCGCGATGGCCAGCCGCCCCCAGCAGGTCCGTCTGGCCCTCAGCCACTCCCTCGGCTTCGGCGGGCACAACACCATCCTGGCCTTCGTAGCACCTTGAACGCCTCCTCAGTCCTCGTGTTCGGTGCTGGTCAGACGTTCACCGGAGTCTGTCAGCGGCCACCTGGATTGCCCCTCCACCGTGCCGCTCTCCGCCGCCAGCGACCTCGCGCGAAGAGGAGGTCCACGGCTGCTGGACCTCGGAGCCACCCGCGGCGCCGACCGGCGGGAACCCGACGGGGCGGGCTGGGCCGTCCTCGCTGATCCCGAGGGCAACGAGTTCTGCGTACTGCGCAGCGCGGCCGAGCGTGCAGCGATGTCTTCCTGACGCGATCCCATGCGCCGTTCCGCGACTACGCAACCAGGAGCGGTTACTCCGGGAGACGCACACCGGAGGCGGGCCGCGCAGCAGCCGTCCCGGGGCACGGACCCGGGCTGTCGGCCCGGCCGCGTTGTCGTGGCCGTCCCTCACAGTGGGGGTCAGGCGCGAGCGGCCCGTACGAACGGGACGCCCTCCTCGGCATCGGTGGTGCGGCACCGGCCGTCGCATGCCAGGCGGCGGGGGCACATCAGATCTGCGAAGAGGCGCTCGACGATCCAGCAGTCGGGCAGCGCAGCGAAGCCTCTCATGCCTTCGCTGCGCTCACGGTCGCCAGCCCACCAGGGCGAGCGTGGCCAGGCAGTACACGATGAGGCTGCCCGTGTAACCGCCGTCGGCCCAGATCAAGGCAACACCGGCAGCCAGAGGTGGCCGGCGAGGGGCGGCTACGCTGAGGGGTCTCACCCGTGAACGAAGGACGCCCATGGCCCGCCCCTACCGCCCCGGACCGAAACAGTTCGTCTTCGCCACCGGTGACGGCAACGACCAACAGGTCTCCGTGGGCGACGCCCAGGAAGCGTACGTGGCCTTCTCCGCGTTCTTCCGCGACCGCAACTCCACCACCTGCACCATCACCGACGAACCGGCGGGGCAGAGCCTGGTCCTCATGCCCGCACAAGGCGTGATCTGCCGGACCCGCTCCGCGGACCGGCCCAGGTCGGAATACCTCCGGGTCGACAGGCCCAACCGCTACCTCCCGAGCGCGATGCTGTTCTTCGAGAACGGCTACGCCGGACTCGACCGCTTCGGCCAGTGGTTCTCCGACCCCTCCGACCTCGACGCCGCGCCGGAGTCCCGCGGTGCCGCCCGCGCCGCCGCGTTCACGACGGAAGCGGCCGCGATCGAGGAAGTCGGCCGGATCTGGGGAGACTCGGGCACCGTCGACCCGAGCGACCAGTACTACGTCTTCTTCGACTCCCACGGCGCCGACGACGACCGGGCCGAACGAGCCGAGCTGCTCGCGCTGCTCGCGTTCCTCGGCATCGCACGGGTCGACGCCCCCGCCGACGCCGCCGAGGGCGAAGTCTGGGTGCGCACCGACCCCCGCCTCGACGCCGAATGCGTCCGCTGGTCCTGAAAGACATCGTCTTCACGGCCATGACGGGCCGGATCCCGAACACCGTCCGCGAGGACGGCGCGCTGAAGCTGCTGCTCGGTGCCGCGACCCTCGCAGCTTCACCTTCTCGTACGATATGACGGAACTCACTGCGGGCTTTACACACCCGGGTACGGCCGGCCCTCCCGCTCGGCCTCACCCGCGGCGTCCCACATCTCCTCAGGGCGCACACCGCCCGATCTGCACCACTTAGCTGCGCCGGAATCCGGGTGCGGCGGGTCCGCGTGATGGTGTGGGATGCGGGATATGGCGATCGTATTGAACGAGCCCGGTCCCGACGGACTCCTCGGGGCCGTTGACGCGCTCCGCGCATGGCAGGACGACCGGGCACCGCTCCAGCTCCATCCGGGAGACCTCGGCTGGGCCTGGGCGCTGGGCGTGGAGAGGCTGGCTCCGGCCGTCCGTACCTGGATCATGGACGGTCGGATCGTGGCCGTCGGATATCTGGACGGCCCCGACGTGCTGCGCCTGGCGACGGCACCGGATCTGCGGCAGGACGATGCACTGGCGCGTCGGCTGCTGGCGGACCTCAACGACCCGGGGAGCGGGGTCCTTCCGTCCGGGCCGGTCAGCCTCGAAATCCCGGACGGTGCGCTGCTCCGCGGGAGGCTCGTGGAGGCCGGCTGGCACCTGGGCGAGCCGTGGACGCCGCTGCGCCGCGCACTCCGCGAGCCGGTGGAGGACTGCGGGCTGCGCATCGAGGTGGCCGGTCCGCAGACGGCGGGCACTCGGACTGCGGTGCACCGCTCGGCCTTCGGGAGCCCGAGGTTCACTGAGGAGCTCTGGCACGTCCTGGCGGCCGGTCCGGTCTACGCCGACGCCCGCTGCCTCATCGGCTACGACGACCAGGACAACGCGGTGGCGGCGGTGACGGTCTGGTCCGCCGGTCCCGGCAGACCGGGCCTGCTGGAGCCGATGGGTGTCCACGCCGAGTTCCGCGGGCGCGGCCACGGGTCGGCGATCTGTGTCGCCGCTGCGGCGGCGCTGCGCGAGATGGGTGCGTCCAGTGCGCTCGTCGCCGCCGAGAGCGCGAACACCGCCGCCGTCGCCACGTACAAGGCAGCCGGCTACGATCCGTCGCCCGCGCGGTTGGACCTCGTCCGCGCCGCATAGCGGTGGTGTGGCGCTCGTTCGGTGCGGGCGCAGCACCTGCGCTTGGCGGTCCCGGATTGACCTCGCCGCCGCCAGCGCGATCGGGCTGACTCTCGAACCTGCCCGGCGCTCGCGCCGGCAACCTCCGGTCCGTTCCTCCTCATGGCCTGTCCCCTCCGGACCACGCGGCCGGGGCAGCGGCCCCCTGCCCCGCGAGCCCGTCGCGCTGCTGCTCGCGAGCACCCCGGGCTCCGGCGCGCAGGCTAGCGCCCTCCGGGCGGGCAGATCCGGTGCGGCAGCCAGGCGGGGAAGCCTCGGCGTTCGTCCTGGGAGAGGTCGCGGCCGAGGATGTCGCAGAGTTGTGTCTTCCAGAGCTCCGGGTCGAGGCGGAGGAGGTTCACCACCTCTCTGTCGACACGTCGGAGAAGCGTCCTGCCGTCGTGGGAAGCCGCGAGGAACTCCTGTTCCTCCGCGAACACATAGGACTCGCCGCGGTCATCGGGGTCCGCCAGGTCCTGGAACCGTATGGAGTTCCCGTTGGCCAGGAAGTACACCGAGGTGTCAGCCCGGAAGCCGTGCTGGAACCCGCCGTACTGGTGCAGCGGTCCGACCGGGCCCAGCACCCTGCGCGGGGCCCGCCCCTCCCGCCCCGCCGACCACACCTCCACCATCGCCCCCTTGGTCTGCACGACGGCGAAATCTCCGCTCCGGTCGAGCACGGCGTTACTGACGTCAGGCCGCAACTCGACCGCGAGCGCCTTGTTCTCTCTGCCCGTCCGCAGCGATACGGCACGGACGACGGGGTCTCCGGCAACCAGGAGCTGTGCGTGTCCGGGCTCGGGGTGGAAGGTGGCGGTGAACTGAGCCGGATCCTTGCCGGCGATCGGCAGCCGGCGGACGTCCAAGGGCCTCGAGAGACGTCGGCCGTCCCGGGCGTTCCAATGTTCGACGACGAAGCCGGAGACGGTCAGCAACTGATCGCCCGGGCCGAAGGAGATCCACACCATCGTGCCCCGGGGTGGCGGCGCGGTGACGATGTCGGTGGCCGTCCGCAGGGAGGGGAGCTCCCAGACGCGGACCTTGTTCGGGCTGACGAGGTCGGCGGCCAGCGTGGCGGTCCGGTTGCTCTTCACCTCCGGCCGGTCTCGCGAGAACTCGGGCCACGCCGTCCTCGCAGGCCGTTTCACCTCTTTGACGACGGTCGACCCCTGCGCGTCCATGCGTACGATGCCCAGGCTGTCCCCGTCCTCTCCGAGCCGGACCACCGTCTCGCCGCCCTCGCCCCAGGTCGCACCGCTGAGCAGCACCGGGAGACTGTCGGCTACGACGGTGTTCCAGGACAAGGTGCGGCCGGTCACTGCGCTCTCGTGCCGGAGGATCAGTACGGGCTCTTCCGGATCGCCCACGAGGGACAGGTCCTCGTCCTGGGGCTGGGGCAGACTCGCGGGCCCCAGGGCATCCCGTGCCTTGCTTCCGGGCCGGGTCCCGACGACGCGCCAGGTGGCTCCCACCGTGCGGACCGCGAAGTGGTCCCCCGTACCGTCGGCGGCGATGCTCGTGCACGAGCTGGTGAACTTTCCGGTTGTGTGACGGGCGAGCACCCGGCCGTCCGCCACACGGACGGCCTCGTACGTGGGGTCGGCGCCCGAGCGCCCTTCCCGGCAGACGGTCAGCACCGCACCGTTACCCGACAGGGCGAGAACGGGCACCTGCGACGCACGGACGCCCGTCGCCAGCTTCCGCATGCCGCCCGTGCCGGTGTCGACCCGCACCAGGGAGCCGGTTCCGGCCCTCTTGTCTTCGGCCCCGGGCCGCAGATGGGCCACGAGCGTGTCGCTGTCCGGCCCGTACCACACCCGGTCGACCGGGTGTCCGGGCAGCTCCCGCGAGTGCCCGGTCGCCAGGTCCCGGATCCGTACCTTCCCGTCTGTCGCGGTGACGACCTCTCGTGACGCCGGGGAGAAGTCCGCGAGGCCGAGGCGCTGGTCGAATACTGTTCCCGGCTGTCCGAACTCCGCGCCGCGGAGCTTGTTCTCCCGGCCCAGCACCGCCGTCGCGTCGGTCATCGCGCGGTGCACGTCATGCCAGACCAGGGTGCCGCCGTCCTTGGTCGACAGGTAGCCGATCCTGCGGCCGTCCCTGCTCACCATCGGGAGGAAGGCCTGTTCGGCGAGCGGGAGCCGGACTCGTACGATCCGCTCACCCGCGCCCCGAACGAAGAGCACAACGCCGCCCTTCGAGCTCGTCACCCCGCCGACCTTGGTCGTCACGAGGACTACCCGGCCGTCCGTACTCGTCGCCATCTGGTCGATCAGGGCTTCGGTGCCGGACATGACCCATCTGTCGTGTACGAAGCGGTCGTAGCGCCGCAGCAGCGCGTTGCGGGCCTCCTGGGTGGGGGCGAGGTCGTGGGCCGCCATGGCGAGCAGGGCGGCCCCGCCCGGGTCCCGCCGCGCCAGTTCGTCCGAGAGGACCGCCAGCGACCGGGACCGGCCCTCCGCCTCCCGTGCCGCGCTGACCCGGGATTCCTGCACCAGGAAGGTGCCGAGCCCGGCGACGAGGGCGAGGACGAGGGCCGCGGCGCCCCACGCGACCCGGGCGCGGCCGCGCCGGAGCCGGTGGCGCCGGCGGGCGAGGTTGATGAACTCCTCCTCCTCGGCTGTCAGTTCGTCTTGCCGAACCGACAGCCGGGATTCCAGAGCGTCCAGTTGAAGCGGTCCGGGCAGCAGGTCGGGGGAACGTTCGGACGTCTCCCAGCGGTCGAGGTCGTAGCGCAGCTCCGCGCGGGCCGCCAAAAGCTCGCTGTCGGCCCTCACCTGCGCGGCGAGCGTCGGCCAGGTGGTCATCAGGGTTTCGTGGGCCAGCTCGGCCGTCTGCGTTCCGTTGCGGTCGCCGTGCAATACGAGCAGGCGGCGTCCAGCCAGCGCCTGGGCTATCCGCCACCGCGCCTCGCCCGCCTCCCCGCGGGTGATCATCCGGCGCAGCGGGGAGTCTCCCCCGGGCACCACCCGGACGAGTCCGGTCAGCAGCCGCAGGGCGTCGGCCTCGTCCGCCGGGCCCACGCACTCCCGCCAGGCCTGCTCGGCGTAGCGCGCCAGGGCGCCGGAGACCCCGCCGATCTCGTTGTACGTCTCCAGGCGCAGCCGTCCCCCGGCCCGCCGGTCCCACAGCTCGGACAGGACGAAGCCGAGCAGGGGCAGGATGCCGGGAGCGCCGCCGGCGTCGTCGAGTATCCGTTCCGCCAGACCGGGGTCGTACGCCACGGTCGGCAGGGGTCTGACCGGCTCGCGGATCACCTCCTCCAGCTGGTGCCGGGACATGGGGGTGAGAGGGATGGTGGCTCCACCGTCCAACGCCGGACCCAGGACCGGGTGGCTGAGCGCTGCGTCCACGAAGTCCGAGCGGAGGGTGAGAAGGACGCGGACGCCCTGCGGTTGCTGCTTGCGGAAGAGCAGGTCGGCGGCCTCCGCCACCTCGGCCTCGGAGCGGTCCAGGAGGGCCTCGGCCTGGTCCACGACGACGAGGACCCGGGCGGCCCGGGGGCCGAGGGTGCGGTGGAGGGTGCCGGCCAGCCCCTGCCCGGTCAGCAGGGACGCTACGGACTCCGGACTCGCGACCGGCGCAGGCGTGCCCCCGTTCGCTGCCCGCTCCGCCACGTGCAGGCTGTACAGCTCGCCGGCGAGCGCGTGGCGCAGGGAGGCGATGTGCCCGGCGTTGACCACCAGGACCGCATACCCTTCCTGCCGCATCTTCGGTACCACTCCCGCGAGCACCAGCGAGGACTTCCCGCAGCCGGAGGGGCCGTACACGGTGACCGGGCTGTCAACGGCCGCGGCGGCGGCAACGCGGGCGATGTCGCCGGCACGCCCGAAGAAGATCCCGGCGTCGGCTTCCCGGAAGGTGGTCAGCCCGCGGAATGGCGTGCGCGGGGCGACCAGGGGAAGGAGTTCGGGAAGGGCTGCCAGGAGTGCGCCGGTCCGCAGGGCGAACGCCTGCTGGGCGCCGCGGCCCGGTTCGGCGGCCACCATCAGGCCGACGACCGCGCCGAGGTCGTCGTCCCAGACGGGGCTGCCGCTGAAGCCCTGCTTGACGTGCACGCCCTCGCCGTCGCCCCGGGACAGCTGGATCCAGCCTTCCCGGGTCGGCCCCCGGAACGTACCGCTGTGCCAGATGCCGCCGGGGTACTCGTCCGTGAAGCCGACGCTCCGGGCGGAGTGGTGCCAGACGCCCTGCGGGGGGTCGACCAGGGGCAGGGGCCGGGCGCCGGGTATCGGTTCCCGCAGTCGCAGGAGGGCCATGTCGCCGGTCCGGTCCGGCTGTACGGGAATCCAGCGCTGAACGTCGACGGCACGGTCAGGGCCGCCGTACGCTGCCAGCGGCAGATCGACGGCGACCTCGGCTCCGGTCTCGACGGCGTCCTCCCGAGGCCGGCCCAGGGCGTCGGAGACCACGTGGGCGCAGGTGAGCACGAGATCGTCGGCCACCAGGAAGCCGGCGCCTGCTATGACGCCGTCCCGGCCCTTGACGCGGACGACGGCGCTCACGAGGGCGGCTTCGGGGCCGTACGGGGGGTCGCGGCGCGGAGCCGCGCCGTCCGGAGCCGCCCCACGAGGGTCCCGGTGGACTCCGTCCGCGGCGTACAAGTCGCCGTCCCCGCCTCGCGCTGCGTCTGTCACTGGAGCCCGCCCGCATCAACCGCTCTGCACTGGACCGGTATCGGCGCCGGAGACCGCGCCGTCGCTCCTGTTCCAGGTCAGGCTCACCGAGAAATTGGCCGCCGTCGCCGTGCTGGCGATGACAACGTCCGCCGCGGCCGACAGGGACACCCCGAACTGCAGGGTGATCTCGTCCGGCGCCTGAGCCATGCCGGAGAACCGCTCCACGAAGCTCTCCGCCACGGGACGTACGGTGTCCAGCATCTGGCCGAGCGTCCGCTCGGCCCGCGCCACCGTACGGCCGCCCCGCCCGACGCGGACGAGGGCCTCGTCCACCTCCCGGATCTGGACCCGGACGGTCTCACTGCTGCCGTCGCCTAAGGGCACTTCCACCGTGTGGACGGGACGTTCACTCATGGCGCCACTCCAATGCTCCGGGGCTGAAGATCGTATCGAGAGCAGCCGCGCGGGGTGGGGGCCTCCGGAAAACGGGGACTGCAGTTCCCTGTGATGCTGGACACCCGATGCAGGCGCTGCGGCGGCGTGTTCTTCTCATGTGGCCGCCGGACCTCCAGCAGGCACTGCCGCCGTGGCGGCCCAGCGCGCCGTGGGCCGCGCCGTTTCCAGGGCCGCCTCCCGGTCAGCCGGAGCTGTGGGGCTCTTCGCGAGAGCGTGGCCTCTGCACGCTCCTGGGCCGGTCGTGCCCGTCGGACGCACCTTTGACGAACACCAGGCCGCGCTCCGAGACGAGGACCATGGCGACCACGTCGGCCTCCCCCATCACGGTGTCCTCGCTCGTGAAGCCCGACCCGACCCGCGCGGCAACCGCGGCCCGGACATCGTCGGGCAGGTCATCGAAGGGGCGCCGCCGACTCACTTGTTCGGCGGATGCGGCCGGGGCGGACCCGGATGCGGCGGCTTGTCCGTGTGGGGACGGGCCGGCGGCCTGGGCGCTTCGAACGCCGTACCCGCACTGGCACAGCAGGGTCGGCGTACGGGAACGACGACGGGTGAACGCCTTCCCCCGCGGGCGCACGTATCAAGGCGGGCCGCGCTGGCGCGGGGGCAGCCGCACACGCGCTCGAACAGCCATACGACGGATTCGAAGTAGAAGCTGTAGCCGAGCAGCAGGCATTCGACCTGGGTGAGCCCCAGGAACAAGCAGGGCCCGCAAGCGCCGTGCGCGGCAGGGCGGCACGCTCCTGCCGTGGTGCAGGACGACCCGGGAACCGTGCCCGCGGCGAGGACGCAGCCCGGCACGGCGGCCTCGTCTGAGCCTTCCAGGCCTGCGCAAACCGGGCCGGGGGTTCCGGTCTGCTGGTGGGTCTGGGCCTCGCGGCGGTGGTCGCCGCCGTCGTGGCCCTCACCGCGTGAACTACGCCGGGATGCAGAGGTCCGCGCTGATGAGCGTTCATCGGGGCAGCGGTCCTGGCCTTCCTCACCGCCGTGGTGGTCGCCGCCCTCAACTCGGAGGCGGCGAGCACGAGTCGGCGGGGCGCTCCAGGCTGCGGGCCTGCTGCTTCTCGCCCCCGCCGTCTACGCTCGTCGCGTTCTCCGTTCTGACGGTGCTGGGGCCCTACGGCCTCGCCGGGTCGGCGGCGCCGCTGTCGGACGCCGTGCGGGCGTCGGACGCCGACCGGCTCGTGCCCGTCGTCCGCGCCGGCGCTGCCCTCGGTTCCTCCTCGCCCTGATCCCCGGCGTCTCCGCACCACCCTGGCCGTGGCCCGCGACCGGCACCTGCCGCACGCCCCGGCCGCCGTCCACCCCCGGTTCGGCGTCCCGCACCGCGCCGGGCTGCGCCGCCACCGGGGACCTGCGCGGAGCCATCGGGGTCTCCTCCCCCGGGGTCCAGGTCTACTGCGCCGTTGCCAACGCGTCCGCGTGGAAGCTCACCGCGGGCGAGGGGTGGCCCCCCGTATCGTCCCCGCCCTGGGGCTGACAGGCTGCCGCGTCCTGGCGTTCTGTCTGCCCGCCCTCCTCGGTGGTCTCCAGCGCCGCGGTGATCGCCCTCTACGCGGTACGCCGACCCTCCCCACCCGCTGAGGCCCGCTCCTGCCCTCGCAGGCAGCGGCTCCCCGGTCCCCCACGCCTGACCGCGGGCGCAGCGGACGGCCTGGACCGGCGCATCGTCGGCCGCGCGGAGGATTTCCGGGGCCGGCCGGGTACACCTTTCGGCGCTGCGCCTCCCCCTGGGGGACGTTGGCGTGGCCGCACGGGTCTGATGGGATACCGGGGTGCAAGCGCAACGGCCGTCCGTACGGCTCTCCCCCCGCCTCCAGGACGCCTCGATCGCAGCAGCAGGTCTGCTGGTGGGAACGGCCCTGATCGCCGCGGGGGCCTACGACCGCAGCGACAGCGTGCCCCCGTGGGTCCCGCTGGCCTCACTCGTCGCCATGTGCAGCCTGTCCCTGCTCCGGCGCACGAGGCCGGGCGTGGCGGCCCTCGCGGGGTGCGCGGTCTTCACGGCGGGAGCGCTGGCGGGCTCGGTGCTGGTCGCCATCGTGCTCTTCACCGACCTCCTCTACGCCGCCTCCGTCCACGGACCCCGCCGCCTGTACGAGCGGCTGCCGCAGGTCGGGGTCGCGGTCACCATGCTCCTCTCCGCACTGGCCTGGTATGAAGGGGGCCCCGCGGAAGCACTGCCCGTACTGGTGCTCTGCGGCCTGCTGTTCGGCGCCCCCCTGTGGTCCGGCGACCGCGTGCGCCGCAACCAGCGCCAGGCGCAGTCCGCCCGGCTGCGCGCCGAGCGCGCCCTGCTCCAGGCGGAACAGGCCGTGCTGCTCTCCGAGTTGGACCGCCGCGAGGCGATCGGCGCCGAACGGGCCCGGATGGCGAGAGAACTCCACGACGCGGTGGCGGGACACTTCACGGCCATAGCGGTACGGGCGACCGGAGCCCAGGCGGCCGCCGCCGCGCAGGACTCCGGCGACGAGCGGACCGTGATGCTCCTGGAGTCGCTGGCGGCGGTCCGGGGATCGAGCGTCGAGGGCCTCGCCGAACTCCGCAGCCTCATCGGCCTCCTGCGCAGCGATGCCGGTGCGGAGGGCGAGCCCGTGTGCACGGCGGGCTTCGCCGATCCGTCGGGCCTGGTCGACCGGGCCCGGACAGCGGGCCTCCAAGCAGGACTGAGCTTCACCCTGACCGAACGGGGCGAGCACCGGACGGCGGTGGCAGCCGTCCAGTTCGCCGCGTACCGGATCATGCAGGAAGGCCTGGCCAACGCGCTGAAGCACGCGGTGCCCGGGACCGTCGGCCTGGATCTCGTGCACCTGCCGGACCGCATGGAGATCACCGTCACGAGTGCCTACCAGCCCGGCAGGCGGCCTTCGCTGCCGAGCGCCTCGGCCGGTGTCATCGGGATGAGGGAACGGGCCGCCCTCCTCGGCGGGACGGCGTCCATCGGGCCCCGCGGCGGCGAGTGGCGCGTGCACGTCGTTCTGCCGACGGGCTGACGCCGCCGGACACACGACGTGCTCGGCTGCTGCGGACAGGCCTGCTCCCACTCATTCGAATCTCTAGACCTGGGTCGCTTCGGTCGCTCCATCAGGCCCCGCCACGTTGCGGTACGACGGGGTCCCGTGTCCGCAGCACGCTGCCACTCGCTCCGCCGCAGGCCCTCGTGGGTGCGCTGGGGCAGGAATGCCCCTACCCCCTGCGGAACAGCGGTCCGCCGGTGTGCAGGGCGGTGGCGGACCCGCCGGCCAGTCGGGCGGCGCAGGTGCGGGGGCAGGCCCTTGCGGGCGCGTTCGGCGCCGATCCGTCGTACACCCGCTCGGACGGGGGCGGCTGTCGGGCGGCGAGCGCACGCAGGACGCCGTACCGGGCCGGGCCGCCCGCCATCGCCCGTACGGCCACCTCCTGGGCCGAGCCGACGGCTGCTGCCGCGGACGCCGTCAGGGTGCCGTCGCGCCCCTGCTGCACCTGCCGTCGGCTACGCCCCGGAGCGGTGGCCGTGGTCGTGGGCGAAGGCGTCGAGGATCTGCCGCGGCGTGCCGCCGGTGTGCAGGAACCGCTGGTCGAGGATGAGCGCGAGGTCTTCCAGCGCCGCCCGCAGGACGGCCGCCGAGAGCCGGACGTCCGCGTGCCGGGCCCCGGCCGCCTGGTCCGCGAGGTTGCCCGCGTAGGTGACGTGGCGGGCGAGGGAGGTACGGTCGTCGCCGTCGTGGAAGTAGTAGGACTCGGCGTACTGCATGAAGTCGACCGCGACCACCGAGATCCCCGCCGCCAGGCTGTCGACGATCGCCGCGCCCGCGTCCGTGTCGACCTGTTCGGTCGTGGGGCGGGTGCGCGCGAGGTGGGACAGGCGCAGCGCGAGCGCGCGGCGGCGGGCGAGTGCCGGGTAGATGCCGAGGGTCCACGAGACCGTCGCGGTCAGCAGGACGAACCCGACCAGGGCTTCCAAGGGGGCGAGGACGCGCAGCCAGCCCTCTCCCGGGGCGATGTCCCCCAGGCCCAGGGTGGAGACGTGCACCAGGGACACGTACAGCGCGTCGAGGAACGTCGCGTGTTCGGAGGGCCGGAGTCCCGCGGTGTACGTGAATCCGCCGGGCATGTGCGGCCAGTAGACCAGCGCCCACCCCACCACCACGGTCAGGGCCCACGTGGCGACCACGGTCACCATCGCCAGGGGACCGGCCAGCCCCGAGGCCCGGCGGCCGGCGGCGAGCCTGCCGGACAGCCTCCAGAACCCGGTCATGACCAGCCGGCTCAGACCACCGTGCCGGGTCGGGTGCCACAGGGTGTGGAACACGTCGCGCAGGACGTACAGCACCATGACCACCCCGCCGGTGTTGAACAGCCACGCCATGCCGCTCGCCTCTCTCGTGTGACCGCCGCACGCAGTCTCCGCCGGTAGCAGCGCGGTCTCAGTCCGGTGGTACGCGTCCCCCCATGGTGAAGGCGACGAGGGCTCCCGCGAGCACGGCCCACGGCAGCGTCCGGATCTCCCCTGAGCGCCAGCCGGCCAGGACGAGGACGAGCGTCACGCCTGCACCGGCTGCGAGTGCGCGCGGATCCCGGAGGAAGCGCCACTGCCGGCGCCCGGCCCCGGGATCGCGCAGCTCCGCGACAGCGGTCCTGATCACCAGGGCTGCGACGACGATCGCAGCTGCCAGGAGCGTTGCGCCCACCCCTTGTCCTCTCCCGCGGTGTCAGCGGTCGGCGCCGGGCCCGGCGGCGCGCTGGTAGATGTCGGGGATGCCGTCGTCATCGGCGTCGAGTGTCTCCTCTTCGTAGAGGCGCCGGTAGATCGCGTTGCGTCGCCTGAGCAGGACGGCGGCGAGCAGCGCGGCGATGAGGGAGCCGATCAGGACGGCGGCTTTGACGTGCTCCCCGGCTTCCGCGCCGGGGAAGGCGAGTTCGCCGATGAGGAGGGCGACGGTGAAGCCGATGCCCGCGAGTGCGGACAGTCCGAGGACGTCGGCCCAGGCGAGGTCGGGGTTGAGGCGGGCGCGGGTGTAGCGGGCGGCGAGGTAGGTGCCGCCGAATATGCCGAGGATCTTTCCGGCGACCAGTGCGGCGACGACGCCGAGGGGTTCGGGGCTGGTGAAGACCTCGGCCAGGGCGCTGCCGGAGAGGGTGACCCCGGCGGCGAAGAGGGCGAAGAGGGGGACGGCCACGCCGGCGGAGAAGGGGTGCAGGAGGTGTGCGGTGCGGGCGCCGGGGGAGGCGTCCTCACCCTTGTCGGTGGTGGTGCGCAGGATCAGGCCCATGGCGACGCCGGCGACGGTGGCGTGGATGCCGCTGTTGTACACCAGGACCCAGACGGCGATGCCGAGGGGGGCGTACCACCACCAGCCTCGCACGCGGAACCGCTGGAGTGCGTAGAAGGCGGCGAGGCCGGCGGTGGCGCCGCCGAGGGCCCAGAAGTTCAGGTCGCTGGTGAAGAAGACCGCGATGATGAGGATGGCGCCGAGGTCGTCGACGACGGCGAGGGTGAGGAGGAAGGCGCGCAGGGCGGAGGGGAGGTGGGTGGAGATGACGGCGAGGACGGCGAGGGCGAAGGCGATGTCGGTGGCCATGGGCACGGCCCAGCCGTCGAGGCTGCCGCCGCCGAGGCCTGTGGTCAGGGTGTACAGGGCGGCGGGAACGGCCATGCCGCACAGGGCGGCGACGACGGGCAGCGCGGCCGTGGCCGGGGTGCGGAGTTCGCCGACGACGAGTTCGCGCTTGAGTTCGATGCCGGCGACCAGGAAGAACACGGCGAGGAGGCCGTCAGCGGTCCAGTGGCCGACGGAGAGGTCCAGGCCGAGGGCGGGTACGCCGAAGTGGAAGTCGCGTATCTGCTGGTAGACGTCCCCGAGGGGGCTGTTGGCCCAGATCAGTGCGATGACGGCGGCGGCCAGGAGTACGAGGCCGCCGATGGTCTCGGTGCGCAGGGCCGCGGCGATGACGCGGCGCTCGGGCCAGGGGAGCAGGCCCAGGAAGGGGGAGCGTTCGGGCGGCGGGGCAGAGGTCATGGCGGGGGAACCTCCGGGGCGTCGGCGGCAATCGGGCACACGGCCCCCAGGACGCCGACCAGACTTCCCGGCACACCCCGCGTCCGTCTTCGTTCGGTGCGATGACGTATTGACGCGTTCTTTACACCCTATCGGGAGGGGTGGGATGTCGCCAGGGGGCTTTGACGTGCGGTGATGGTTTCACGCACGGGGAGAGGGCCCGTACCGGCCCAAGGCTCAGGGGTGGGTACGGGCCCTCAGGGAGCCGGGCCGCCGGGGGACGGTCAGACGGTGGTCTTCACCGGCTCCTGGTCGGTGTCCTCGTCCCCTTCGGTGTCGTGGCCGGCGTCGCGGCGGCGGACGAAGTCGAGGAAGGTGTTCAGTTCCCGCTTGACGACGGGGGCGAGCAGGTAGAGGCCGGTGATGTTGATGACGGCGAGCATGAAGAGCACCGCGTCGGCCATGTCGATGAGGGTCTGCAGGGTCAGCAGCGACCCGGCCACGGCGACCAGGGTGTACACGACCTTGAAGGTGAGCTCGCTGGCCCTGGACCGGCCGAAGAGGTGGGTCCAGGCCTTCATGCAGTAGTAGCCCCAGGTCAGCACCGTGGAGATCGCGAACAGCATGACGGCGATGGTCAGGATGTACGGGAACCAGGGCAGGACGGTGGCGAAGGCGTCGGAGGTGATGGTGACGCCGCCGATGGACTCGCCCTTGCGGGCCTCGCCCCAGCTGGCGGGGTTGGCGATCACGATCGTCAGGGCGGTCATGGTGCAGATGACCACGGTGTCGATGAACGGCTCCAGCAGGGCGACCAGGCCTTCGCTGGCGGGGTGCTTGGTCTTGACCGCGGAGTGGGCGATCGGGGCGGAGCCGAGGCCGGCCCCGTTGGAGAACGCGGCCCGCTTGAGGTGCCCGCTTGCGGGTAGGGGCTGCACGGCCTTCGGCCGCGTTGGCCCCATGCGCGTCCGTGTCTGCGCACGGCCGGTGCAAAGGAGTGCTTCATGATCCTCATACTCGGACTCGTCATCCTGATCGCGGCGCTGATCATCGCGGTGGCCGGTGTCATGTCCAATCTGGGTAGCGCCCACGAGCTGACGGCCGACTTCTCGGTCTTCGGCTACCACGTCACGAGTTCAACCGGCGCGCTCTTCCTCTACGGGATCGCTGTGGGTGCGGCCGCCGTCATCGGCCTGTCCCTTCTCCTGTCGGCGGCTCGGCGCAACGCGCGCCTCGGCCGGTCGGCAGACAGCAGGAGCGGCGTGTCGAAGCGGCAAAGCGCGGTAGTGGACCGCGAACGCGACGACCTGATCCAGCAGCGCGACGAGGCGCGTGACAGAGCGGAACGCGCCGCCGGCTACGACAGCGGGAGCACGCCCGCCCGGGGGCACCGCCGTCCGAAGTGGCTCGGAGGATGACGGCTCCCCCTCGGCCGCAGGCTGGCGCGAAAGCACGCCCGAGCGTCTTCACCCGGTCCGGACGGGATTTCTGCCGGCTACCTCCCGGGCAGGTGGATCCCGCGGGCGTCGACCACTGAAGTGCCCCACGGGCCCACGCCGGAGGGTTGGCCGGGCAGCGCCTCCGTGCCCAGGACCGCTGCCGTGCAGGCGGTGGCGAGCCGGTGCCAGCGGCGGGCGTCGCGGAGCATGGCGTGGCGGCCGCGGGGCATGCGGATGCCCCGGACCCGGGCGCCGGCCTCACGGGCGCGGGACAGGCAGCTCCAGGTGTCCGCGGCGGAGGTGATCCGGTCGGCTTCGTCGTGCAGGGCGATGACCGTGCGGCCCGCGAGGTGGGCGACCGGCTCGCCGGGCGGCCACCACGGGGCCAGCGCGACGACGCCCCGCACCTGCGGGTCGTCGGCCGCGCGCAGCGCTGCCCGGGCACCCATGGAATGGCCCGTCAGCACGACCGGAACGGGACCCGCGACGCCGCGCAGCTCCTCCAGAGCGCGTCTGGTGTCCTGGACCGGGTCGGCCCTGTGTCCGTTCCAGCCGCGCAGCCGGTAGCGGACGGAGGCGACGAGTACGTCCGCGAAGCGGGGGTCGCGCTCCATGGCGCGGGCGAAAGGCCCCATGCGCAGGCCGGGGAGGTTCAGCAGGGGCGGCGGTACGAGGGAGTCGGCGCGGCCGCCGTGCAGCACGAGCACCGCCGCAGCCGTCGGCAGGAGCAGCGGCTGCGGGAGTTCCAGGGCGTGGTGTCCGAATCCGCTCCCGGAGCCGTGCCCGCTCACCTCTGGCCCCCTGCCGCGCCCCGGGCGGGCTTCTTCGGCGGCAGCGGGAGGAAGCCGCTGGTGCGGGCGGCGTATGCGGCGTAGCCGGGGCGGTCGGCCATGTGCTTCTCCAGGAGGCGCTTGCCGCTTCCCACGGTCAGGAGCAGCGTCATGAGCACCGGGGAGAGGAGGACCGCGAGGGCGGGCTGCCAGGCGGTGCAGGCGAGCAGGTAGATCCCCCACCATACGAGGCTGTCCCCGAAGTAGTTGGGGTGGCGGGTCCAGGCCCACAGGCCGCGGTCCATGATCCGGCCCCGGTTGGCGGGATCCTGCTTGAAGCGTGCGAGCTGGTGGTCGCCGACGGCCTCGAAGGCGAGCCCCAGCGCCCACACGGCGATCCCGCACCAGGCGAGCGGGCCCGGGGGCGCGGAGCTGTAGGAGGCGGCCTGGACGGGCAGGGAGACCAGCCAGACCAGGGCCGCCTGGCCGAGGTATACGGTGCGCAGCGCGTAGAGGGTGCGGTTGCCGGGGGCCTTGTCGAGGAGGGCGGTGTAGCGGGGGTCCTCGCCGTGCCCGCGGGAGCGCCGGGCGATGTGTACGGACAGCCGCAACCCCCAGACGGCGGTGGCCGCGGCGACGAGCAGCCGCCGCCCGTCGTCCCCGTGCCCGGCGGACAGCAGGAAGGTGGTGAGGGCGACGGCGGTGAAGGCGAGGCCCCAGGCGATGTCGACGATGCGGTGCAGGCCGCGGCGCACGGCCAGGGCGAAGGTGGCGAGGAGGACGGCTCCGGCCGCGCCTGCGCAGGCGGCGAGGTTGAGGCCGAGGGCGCCCCAGTCGGTGGTGCTCACGCCGGGCCCTCCTGGGCGTACCAGTGGGTGGGGGTGGCCGGCATGGCGGAGCGGCCTTCGCGGGTGGGCCGTACGGCGAGGATCTGGTCGACGCCCATGCGGCGCTCGCTGAAGGCGAGCGAGGCGCCGGCCAGGTAGAGGCGCCACACCCGGCCGGTGGTCTCCCCCACGAGGTCCTCGATGTCGCTCCAGCGGTGTTCGAGGGTGGCGCGCCAGGCGTCGATGGTGGCCGTGTAGTGCTCGCGCAGCGATTCGGTCGAGCGGACCTCCAGGCCTGCGGCCTCGAACAGGTCGACGGTCCGGCCGACCGGGCGCATGTGCATGTCGGGGGCGATGTAGGCCTCGATGAAGGCGCCGCCGCCGGGGGCGCGGGCGCCCCGGGACATCTGCTGGACCAGCAGTCGGCCGCCGGGGCGCAGCGCGCCGTGCAGCTTCTGGGCGAACGCGGGGTACTCGGCGTCGCCGACGTGCTCGCCCATCTCGATGGCGGCGGCCGCGTCGTAGCCCCCGCCGTCGATGTGCCGCCAGTGCCGCAGCTGGACGTCCACCAGGTCGGCGACCCCCTCCCGGGCGGCGCGCCGGGTGACGTACTCGTGCTGGGCGCGGGAGAGGGTGACGGCCGTGACGCGGGCCTTGTGGGCGCGGGCCGCGTGGACGGTGAGGGAGCCCCAGCCGCAGCCCACGTCGAGCAGCCGGTCCCCGGGGCCCAGGCCGAGTTTGCGGCAGACCAGTTCGAGTTTGTCGCGCTGGGCGTCGGCGAGCGTGTACGCGGGGTCGTCCCGCCGGGTCCAGTAGGCGCAGGAGTACGCCATCGACTCGTCGAGCAGGAGGGCGTAGAAGTCGTTGGACAGGTCGTAGTGGTGGCTGATCGCGGCCCGGTCGCGGGAGGCGCTGTGCAGGGCGCCGGTCAGGCGGGCCCGGCCGTCGGGGCGCCGCGGGGGCGGGCCCGCTGCGCCCAGCCCCACGGCGAGTGCGGCGGCCGCGGCCGCGGCGGCGGGCCCGGGGCGGGTCGCGGGCCGGTCGCGGACGGCCGTGCCGGCGTGCGAGAGGGCGTCGGCCAGGTCGCCCTGGACGTCGAGGTCGCCGGTGACGTAGGCCTCGGCGAGGCCGAGTTCGCCGGGCTGCCACAGCAGGCGGCGCAGGGCGGCGGGTGAGCGGAGCACGACGAGGGGGGCGTCTGCCGGTCCGGCCTCGCTGCCGTCCCAGGCGCGCAGGCGCACGGGCAGGGGGCCGGGCAGGAGGAGGCCGAGGAGTTCGGCGAGTCGGTCGGCGGCGGGCCTCATCGGTGGGTCCCTTCGGTGAGGAGGAGCTGGCGCACGTCGAGGTAGCCGGAGCGGAATCCGGCTTCCGAGTAGGCGAGGTAGAACTCCCACATGCGCTGGAAGGCGGTGTCGAAGCCCAGGCCGGTGACGGCGGGGCGGTTGGCGGTGAACCTGTCGCGCCACAGGCGCAGCGTCTCGGCGTAGTGCTCGCCGAAGCCGTCGTCGGCGAGCGTGCGCAGGCCGGCGGCGGCGGAGTGCTCGGCGATGGCCCGGCGGGAGGGGATCAGGCCGCCGGGGAACACGTACTTGCTGATCAGGGTGTGGGTGGCGGCGGTGTGCAGCATCTGCTGGTGGCCCATGGTGATGGACTGGAGGGCGATGCGGCCGCCGGGGGCGAGCGCCCGGCGCAGCGCCGCGAAGTAGGCGGGCCAGTACTCGGCGCCCACCGCCTCGATCATCTCGACGCTGACGACGGCTTCGTACCGGCCTTCGGCGTCGCGGTAGTCGCACAGCCGTACCTCGACGCGGTCGGCGAGTCCGGCGGCGGCGATGCGCTCGCGGGCGAGGGCGGCCTGCTCGGCGGAGAGGGTCAGCGTGGTGACGCGGGCGCCGCGGGCGGCGGCCCTCAGGGCGAGCTCGCCCCATCCGGTGCCGATCTCCAGCAGGCGCGTGCCCGCGCCGACCCCGGCGAGGTCCAGGAGGCGGTCGATCTTCCGGTGCTGGGCGGACTCCAGGGGCTCGGGGCCGGCCGGGAGGCGGCTGAACAGCGCGGAGGAGTAGGTGAGGGTGGGGTCGAGGAAGGCCGCGAACAGGTCGTTGGACAGGTCGTAGTGGCGGTGGATGTTCTGGCGGGCCCCGGCGCGGGTGTTGCGGTCGGCGGCCGGGCGGCGGGGCGCCCACAGCCCGCGGAGCCGGCGCAGCGGGGCGGGTACGAGCCCGTCGGCGTGTCCGGCGAGGACGGTCAGGACGCCGGCCAGGTCCTCGCTGTCCCATTCACCGGCCATGTACGACTCGCCGAAGCCGATCAGTCCGTGGCGGCCGATGCGCCGGTGGAAGGCGTCCGGGTCGTGGAGGGTCAGGAGCGGCCCGGTCGCGCCCGCGGTGGACGCGGTGAGGCCGAGGCGCCGCAGGGCGCGGTCCACGAGGTAGCGGGCCGCGGCGGTACGGGCGGGCGCGGCCGGAGGCAGCCGGGCCACGTCGGGCCAGCGCTCCGGGTCGACCCCGTTGCGGCCTGCGGCGGGCGCGGCGGGGCCGGCGGCGCGGGACGGCTGCCTGCCCTGTCTGGGATCGGCTTGCGGGGCGATTCCCACGACGCGGCCGGGGGACGTGGTGGCGGGGTGGGTCACGACGGGGTGCCTTCCTGCGGGGTGGTGCGGGGACGGGGGTGTACGGGCAGACCGCGCAGCAGGAGGCGGATGCCGTGGCGGCGGATGCCGGTCCAGACCGCGGCGGTCGACCAGGGTCTGCGGGCGGCGGCGGCGAGCAGGGCGGGCACGGTGGCGGGCCGGCGGCGGCCGCGGACGACGGCGGTGAACGCCCGGCCGTCCGCGTTGTCGAGGTGGACGGTCAGCGTCAGCCGTTCGCCGGGTACCGGCAGCCTCATGCGGTAGCGGCCTTCGACCGCGAAGAAGGGGGATACGTAGAACTCCTTGTCCACTCCCGCCTCGCCGGCCCCGTCGGTGCGCAGCAGGTAGTTGTGGCGCTGCCCGTAGGTGTTGTGGACCTCCGCGACGACGCACACCAGGGCGCCGGAGGCGTCGTGGCACCAGAAGACGCTGAGCGGGTTGAACACGTACCCGAACACGCGGGCGTGCGCCAGCATGGTGACGCGCCCGCCGCCCAGGTCGATGCCTCGGGTGGCGAGGTAGGCGTCGAGGCCGGCGCGGATGGTGCCGCCGTCTCCCGCGAAGTGGTCACGGGCGTCGAACCGGGCGAGGGGACGCACCGGGCGGGGCAGGAGGGGAAGCCGGTCGAGGTCGACGCACCACAGGTAGGTGCGGTGGCGGAGGCTGTGGCGCAGCGGTGCGGTACGGGCGTGGGTGATCACGCACTCGTAGAGCGCTGCGGCGGCCGGGGCTGCCGTCAGGGCCGGGACGGCCGCGGGAGCAGCGGTCGTGGCAGACGGGGAGGTCGGCGCGGGCCCGCTCACCAGCGCACCCCCAGGGACCGGGCGGCGGCAGCGCCGGAGCGGCAGCCGTCCTCGTGGAAGCCCCAGCCGTGCCAGGCCCCGGCATAGGCGGTCACCCCGTCGTTCAGGCGGGGCAGCTGCCGCTGCGCGGCGACGGAGGCGGGGGTGTACACCGGGTGCTCGTACACCATCCGCTCCACCACCCGGTCCGGGTCGACGGCGTCGTCCGCGCCGAGGGTGACGACGTAGCCGGAGCCTTCGGGCAGGTGCTGGAGGCGCTGCATGTCGTAGCTGACGCGGACGGGCTCCGCGGAGGGGTCGCAGCCGGTCATCCGGTAGTTCCAGGAGGCGCGGGCGCGCGGCGAGCGGGGCAGGAGGCGGGTGTCGGTGTGCAGGACGGTCGGGTTGGTCGAGTACGTGAACGCGCCCAGGAGGCGCTTCTCGTCCGGGGTGGGGTCCGCGAGCATGCGCAGGGCCTGGCCGGGGTGCGTGGCGATCACGACGGCGTCGAAGGCGTCGGTGCTGCCGTCCCCGGTGGTGACCAGCGCGCCCCCGGCGGTGCGCCGGACGGTGGCGACCGGACTGGAGGTACGGATCCGCTGGACGTGCTTGGCTGCGGCGTCGACGTAGGTGGCGGAACCGCCGCTGACGGTCTTCCACTGCGGGGAGCCCGTGACGGACAGCAGGCCGTGGTGGTGCAGGAAGGTGAACAGGTAGGCGGCCGGATAGGACAGGGCCGTCTGCGCGGGGCAGGACCACACCGCGGCGACCAGCGGCAGCGCGAAGTGGCTGGTGAAGTACGGGGAGAACCCGCCGCGGCGCAGGAAGTCCCCGAACGTCAGCGTCGGGTCGGCTCCGCGGGCCAGCAGGCGCCGGGCGCCGCGGTGGAAGGCCGGCACTTCGGCGAGCAGGCGCAGGTAGCGGCCGCGCAGGGCGGCCCGCGAGGCGAACAGCCCCGCCGGTCCGCGGGCGCCCGCGTACTCCAGGCCGCAGCCGTCGCAGCGGACCGACATGCTCATCTCGGCGTCCTGCGTGCCGATGTCCAGCTCGCGGAACAGCCGGAGCAGGGTGGGGTACGTGCGCTCGTTGTGCACGATGAACCCCGAGTCCACCGCCACCGTCCGCCCGCCGCCCGCGGGCAGGTCGCGGGTGTGGGCGTGGCCGCCGAGCCGGTCGTCCGCCTCGTACAGGGTGACCTCGTAGGAGGACGCCAGGATGTAGGCGGCGGTCAGGCCCGCCACGCCCGCTCCGACCACGGCCGCTTTCCGATCGTGCACCACACCGCTCCCGCCACTCGACACGCCGCCAGGCTGCTGCGTTTCACCCGTACTTCGCAGCGGCCGGGCGGGTGGATTGGAGGAGATCTACGGCGGTGCGGCGCGCCGCGCCGCGGCGGCCGTGCGCGTGGTCGGGCGGGCAGTGCGGCGAGCTGTGCGGTCAGAGCAGCGGCATGCGCAGCCCGCGGCCGCGGGCGAACTGCTCGTGGCTGTCGACGCCTTGGGCGCTGATGCCCCACACGGTGGCATACGGCGCGCCTGCAGCGGCTGCGGTGGGCGCTGGGGGTCAGGCGGGGAGGGTCATCAGGAGGAGGGGTTCGGTGGTGGGTTGGGGGGATCCTCCGGTGGGTTCGAGGGTGAGTCCTACGGCGCCGGCGTCGG
>NZ_JBVJYM010000037.1:0-72014 GCF_055600495.1 Streptomyces sp. NPDC038213 | reverse complement strand
ACCGCCGCCGCCTCACCGCCGTCCTCCGACAGCGCCGCCACGGCCGCACCGATCCCCGGCAGCAGCCTGTCCATCGGCAGCAGTACGCCGATCAGCCCCGTGGAGGCCACGGCGATTTCGCCCGCGTTGTGCTCGCCGCCGATGCCCTTGGCGTTCAGGACGGCGGCCGCCTCCTCGGCGGTGGCGTGGGTGTCCTGGAAGCCCTTGGGGCCCGTACAGGCGTTGGCGCCGCCGGAGTTGAGGACCACCGCGGAGACGGCGCCGCCGCGCAGCACCTGCTGGGACCAGTGCACGGGTGCGGCCTTGACGCGGTTCGAGGTGAAGACCCCCGCCGCGGCCAGCCGGGGGCCGTGGTTGACCACGAGGGCCAGGTCCGGGTTGCCGTTCTCCTTGATGCCGGCGGCGATGCCCGCCGCGGTGAATCCCTGCGCTGCCGTCACGCTCACGGGGCGACTCCGATCGTGGAAAGTCCGGTGCTCTCGGGCAGGCCGAGGGCGATGTTCATGCTCTGCACCGCGCCGCCGGCGGTGCCCTTGGTCAGATTGTCGATGGCGCTGACGACGATGATCCGCTGCGCCGCCGCGTCGTGGGCGACCTGGACCTGAACGGCGTTGGAACCCACGACGGACGCGGTGGACGGCCAGCGGCCCTCGGGCAGCAGGTGCACGAACGGCTCGTCGGCGTACGCCTTCTCGTACGCGGCGCGCAGCGCTTCGGCGGTGGTGCCGGGCCGGGCCTTCGCCGAGCAGGTGGCCAGGATGCCACGGGGCATCGGCACGAGGACCGGGGTGAAGGACACCGAGACCCGCTCGCCCGCCAGCGGGGTGAGGTTCTGGACCATCTCGGGGGTGTGCCGGTGCCCGCCGCCGACCCCGTAGGGGGTGACGGAGCCCATGACCTCGGAGCCGAGCAGGTGCGGCTTGAGCGCCTTGCCCGCGCCGGAGGTGCCGGTGGCGGCGGTGACCACGGCCTCGGGCTCGGCGAGCCCCTGCGCGTACGCCGGGAACAGGGCCAGGGTGACCGCGGTGGGGAAGCAGCCGGGCACCGCGACGCGCGTGGACCCCTCCAGCGCGGTGCGGGCGCCCGGGAGTTCGGGGAGGCCGTAGGGCCAGGTGCCGGCGTGCGGGGAGCCGTAGAAGGCCTCCCAGTCGCGGGCGTCGCGGAGCCGGAAGTCCGCGCCCATGTCCACGATCAGGACGCCTTCGCCGAGCTGTTCGGCGACTGCGGCGGACTGGCCGTGCGGCAGCGCGAGGAAGACCACGTCGTGGCCGCTCAGCACCTCGGCCGTGGTGGGCTCCAGGATCCGGTCCGCGAGCGGGAGCAGATGGGGCTGGAGGGCGCCGAGGCGCTGTCCGGCGTTGGAGGCTCCGGTGAGGGCGCCGATCTCGACTCCGGGGTGCGCGAGCAGCAGGCGCAGCAGTTCACCGCCCGCGTATCCGCTCGCTCCGGCCACCGCAACTCGTACCACCATCGGACCCTCCTCCTTGATGGCATGACTATACGTTTCGATGCACGTTTATGCAACGCCGCTCCGGGTCCCCGGCAGTGTCATAAATGAACGAGCATTTATTAATCAGCCGAGAGGCGGCCGCAGGGCAGCCGGGAGGAGGCGGGGATGGCCGGGCGCCCCCGCGCAGTGGACGACTCCGCGATCCTGCGCGCCGCCGTGGCGGTCATGGGCCGCACCGGACCGGCGAAACTCACCCTCGCCCTGGTCGCGCGGGAGGTCGGACTGGTCCCGGCCACGCTCGTGCAGCGGTTCGGCTCCAAGCGGGGGCTGCTGCTCGCACTCGCCGGGCACAGCAGCCGGGACACCGCGGAGCTGTACGCGCGGGTGCGCGCGGAGCACGGCTCGCCGCTGGCCGCCCTCGACGCCCTGTTCGCCGGGCTCTCCGGCCCGCTGGACACCCCGGAGTCCTTCGCCCACCACCTGGCCTTCCTGTGCGCGGACCTCGGCGACCCGGAGTTCCGGGAGATCGCCCTCGCCGCCCAGCGCAGCCACGGCGCCCTGGTCGGGGAGCTCCTCGGGCAGGCCCTGCGCGCGGGCGAACTGCGGCCGGACACCCCGGCCGACGCCCTCGCCGCGACCGTGCACGCCGCGGTCACGGGCGCGGCCCTGCTGTGGGCCGTGGACCGGGAGGACACCCTCGCCCGGCGGCAGTCCGCCGCCCTCGCGGCCGTCCTCGCGCCCTGGCGCAGCGGGCACCCCGCACCCGCCGACACCGCAGGCGCCTAGGACACGCCCAGACGCACTCCACGCAGCACACGCCGGAAACGGAGCCACGCCATGACCGCACCCGCCCCCCGCCGCGGCCGCAGCTTCCGCACCCACGGGTTCATGGGCGCCAGCCTCGACGGGTTCATCGCCCGCGCGGACGGCGACCTGGCCTGGCTGGAGGAGTACGGCGAGGGCGCCGGGGACACCGGCTACGAGGCCTTCGTCGCCGGCATCGACACCCTGGTCCTCGGCCGCAACACCTACGACAAGGTGCTGACCTTCGGCTTCTGGCCGTACGAGGACCTGCGGGTGCTCGTCCTGACCGGCCGCACCGCCGCCGCGGACCCCCGGGTGACCTTCCTCCCGGACCTCGGTGCGCTGATCGCGCACCTGGAGGCCTCCGGGGCGCGGAACGTGTACGTGGACGGCGGCCGGCTGCTCCAGACCTTCCTGCGGGAGGGGCTGCTGGACGAGCTGACCGTCACCACCCTCCCCGTGCTGATCGGCAGCGGCGTCCCGCTGTTCGGGCAGCTGGAGCACGACGTGGCGCTGACCCACCGCAGCACGCGGACCCCGGGCGGGGGCCTCGTCCAGACCGTGTACGGGGTGAAGGCCGCGCCCCGCGGCTGAGCGGGACGCGGCCCGGTGGGGCGCGGCAGGGTAAGGCGCGGCCCGGTGAGGCCCCGGCCTGCCGGGACCCCGTACCGCTGCGCGGTCAGCCGGTGCGGTGGCGGACCCAGACGTTGGGCTCGACGTACACGGCGTACCCCGCGGCGGGCTCGCAGTGCACCGGCACCAGGGCTCCGGGCACGACCACCGGCCCGGCGGTGTCGAAGGGCAGCCCGGTCCACTCGCGCCAGTCGGCCAGTCCCGCCGAGACGGTCATGGAGGCGGGGGCGACCTTCTCGATCACGCCGCCCGCGCGGACGTGCACCCGCAGCCAGGCGTCGTACGGGAGGCCGTCCTCCCGGGTGCGGAAGGCGTACTCGCCGATCTGCGCGTCCGGTTCGGCGTGCTTGAGGTTGGGCCGGACCGGGGCGACGAGCTCGGCGAAGCCCCGGACGCGGGCGTTGGCCCGCATCGCCTTGAGCATCTCGCCGGACAGGCCGGAGCCCTGCCGGTCGGCGGCCACGGTGATCTCGATCGCGCTGACCGTGTCGGGTTCGACCCCGTGACGCAGGTCGGAGAAGGCCCACAGGAAGATCTGGTCCCAGCCGCGGTCGGGCAGCTCGCCGCGGCCCTCCCGGTGCAGGGCGAAGGGCAGGCTGAAGCCGCGGGCCACGACCTCGTCCCCCTCGGTGGCGACGAGGACGTACTCGGGCAGCTCCGTGACGATCCGGCCGTACAGCAGCCAGCCCACCGGGTCGTGCTGGACGAACTGCGGCCAGCTGTCCTTCATGCTCCAGAGGCGGCCGGCCAGTTCGGGGCGCTGGGCGAGGGTGGTGATGTGCAGCGGTCGGGTCGTGTCCATGGCCGCAGGCTAAGCGGGCGCACACTGCCCCTCAAGTCATTTATGCAGGCCAGGGGCCCTGCGGATCAGGCGGGGGCCTGGAGGGAGAGGTGCCAGCGGCCGGCCCGGCCCAGCAGGGTCACGGCGGCCAGCGGGCGCACATCCACGCTCCAGTACGTCTGCGGGGGCACCCCCAGGGCGTAGACGAGGGCCGCGCGGACCACGGAGGGCTCGGCGACCGCGACGATCGCGCCGCCGTCGTCGGCGGGCCGGGTGTCGAGCCAGCCGCCGATGCGGCAGATGAAGGCGAACAGGGACTCGCCGCCGTGCGGGGCGCTGCGCGGGTCGGCGAGCCAGGCGTCCACGGCGTCGGGTTCCCGGGCCGCGACCTCGGCGAGGGTCAGCCCCCGCCAGCGGCCCATGTCGCATTCGCGCAGGGCGGGTTGGGCGAGGGGGGCGTAGCCGAGGGCCTGGCCGGTGGAGCGGCTGCGCGGGGTGGGCGAGCAGTAGCGCAGCTCGGCGGCGCCGAGGGGGACGAGCCCGCGGGCGGCGTGCTCGACCGAGGCCCAGCCGGTCTGGTCCAGCGGCCGGTCGTCGTCGAAGCGCTCGGCGAGCAGCGGGGAACTGCGGGCTGCGGCGACGAGCGAGACCCGAACATGCATGCGCAGATGGTGAGCTGCATCACGCGACTGGTCAAGCGTCAGGACGGCAGCGATGGGACGAGCGTCAGGACGGCGGCGACCGGTCGGGGGTCAGGACGGCAGCGGTCCGCCCGCGGCGCCTCCGGGCAGGAGTTCCGCGCAGGCGGCCAGGCGGCGGACGGCTTCGGCGAGTTCGCCCGTGCCGGAGGCCCCGGCGAAGCTGATCCGGATGTGGGGGGCGGGCGGCTCGGCGCTGAAGAAGGGGCTGCCGGGGGCGACGGCGACCCCGGCGCGCAGGGCCTCGGCGGTGAATCCGGCCTCGTCGGCGCCGTCGGGGAGGCGGGCCCAGAGCTGGTAGCCCCCGTCGGGGACGTGCGGCAGGCGCAGGGCGGGCGCCCGGCGGGCGAGTTCGGCGGCGACGGTCTCGCGCCGGTGGCGCAGTTCGGCGCCGACGGTGCGCAGGTGGCGGGGCCAGGCGGGGGCGCCGACCAGTTCGAGGGCGGTCTCCTGGAGGGGCCGCGGTACGAAGAAGCTGTCGACGACCTGGATGGCGCGCAGCCGGCCGAGCACCGGCCCGCGGGCGGCGAGCGCGCCCACGCGCAGGCTGGGCGAGGCGGCCTTGGTGAGGGAGCGGACGTGGACGACCACCCCGTCGGGGTCCTCGGCGGCGAGCGGCGCGGGCAGCGCGGCCCCTTCGGCGTGCCCGAGGTGGCGGGCGAAGTCGTCCTCGACGACGAAGGCCCCGGCGGCGCGGGCGATGCGGCGGACCTCGGCGCGGCGGGCCGCGGAGAGCACGGCCCCGGTGGGGTTCTGGAAGAGGGGCTGGCAGACGAAGACGCGGGCGCCGGTGGCGGCGAAGGCGGCTTCGAGGAGTTCGGTGCGCACGCCCTCGGGGTCGACGGGTACGGGGACGGGCCGCAGTCCGGAGGCGCGGGCGATGGCGAGCATCCCGGGGTAGGTGGGCGATTCGACGAGCACGGGGGCGCCGGGCGGGGCGAGCGCCCGCAGGGCGGTGGTCAGGGCGCTCTGGCCGCCGGCGGTGACGAGCACGTCGGCGGCGGTGGTCTGCCCGCCGATCTCGCGGGCGAACCAGTCGCGCAGTTCGGGCAGCCCCTCCATGGGCGGGCGGGCCCAGGCCCCGGGCCGGCGGCCGGCCCGGGCCAGGGCGGCGGCCAGGGCCCGCTCGGGCTGGAGGGAGGCGTGCAGGTAGCCGCCGTTGAGCTCGATGACCCCGGTGGGGGGTGCGGCGAGGGAGACCAGCACCCCGGAGGCGTCGACGGAGCGCGGTACGGCCTCGCCCGCCGGGTCGGCGCTGAGGGTGACCTCCTGCCAGGAGGTGTCGCCGGGGGCCTCGGCGCGGGTGCGGGGGCGGGAGCGGAAGGCGCCGGCGCCGGGCCGGGTCTCGACGAGTCCCTCGGCGGCGAGCCGGGCCAGGGCGCGGGTGACGGTCACGGGGCTGACCCGGTACTGCTGTACCAGGGCCCGGCTCGACGGCAGCTTTCCACCGATCGAGTAGCGGTTGAGCTCCGCTCTCAGGGTTTCCGCCAACTCACCCACACTGCTACGCTCGTTCATGAGAGCACAGAATAGCGCTACCCCTTCCGCGACGAAAGCGGTCGAGAGCCTGCCGAGTACGGACAGCGGCAGCGACGGCGGCAGCAGCAGTGGGCGCAGCACCCTGCGCCGGGGCACCGCGTACGCCGCGCTCGGCGTGGCCGCCTTCTCGCTGACCTTCCCCTCCACGGTCTGGGGCCTGGAGAGCTTCGGCCCCTGGTCCCTGGTCAGCCTGCGCGCCCTCCTGGGCGCCGTGGTGGCCGGCGCCTTCCTCCTCGCCTTGCGGGTGCCGCTGCCCGACCGCGCCCACTGGGCCGGGATCGCCGTGGTGGCGGCCGGGGTGGTGACCGGCTTCCCGGTGCTGACCACACTGGCGCTGCGCACCTCCACCACCTCCCACGCGGCGGTGGTGGTCGGGCTGCTGCCGCTGACCACCGCCGCCTTCGCGGCCCTGCGCACCGGGATCCGGCCCTCGCGCACCTTCTGGGGCGCGGCCCTCGCCGGGGCGGCCGTGGTGCTCGCCTTCACGCTCGGCCAGAGCGGGGGCTCCCTGGCCGCGGGCGACGGCTACCTCTTCGCCGCCCTGCTGATCTGCGCCGCGGCGTACGTCGAGGGCGGCCGGCTGGCGAAGGTGATGCCGGGCTGGCAGGTGATGGGCTGGGCGCTGGTGCTGTGCCTGCCGTTCGCGCTCGCGGGGGCCGCGGCGGGGCTGGCGCACGAGCCGGTGCGGCTGGGCTGGCACGGGGTGGCCGGGCTGGTGTGGGTGGCCCTGGGCTCGACCTTCTTCGGCGGGTTCGTCTGGTACCGGGGGATCGCCGAGATCGGGCCGGCGCGGGCCAGCCAGCTGCAGCTGGCCCAGCCGCTGCTGACCCTGGTGTGGTCGGTGGCCGTGCTGGGCGAGCACCTGTCCCCCACGGTGCCGCTGGCGGCCGCGGGGGTCCTGCTGTGCATCGTCGTCACCCAGCGCGCCTGAGCCCGCTCCCCCCGCCCCGGAGGGGTCAAAACGGCCTGAATAACCGTAAACTGGCGTCACCTGATCCGACCGCCTCCGAGGAGGTCAGCATGCGTGCGACCGAGGGCGACCAGCTGGTGCAGCACGGCAGAATCGTGGGACAGCACGACAAGGTGGGCGAGATCACCCAGGTGCTCGGCGAGAACGGCACTCCCCCCTACCGCGTCCGCTTCCAGGACGGCCACGAGGCAGTGATGTCCCCCGGGCCCGACTGCGTCGTACGGCATCCCGCCGGGCCCGGGCACTGATCAGCGCGGCGGTACCGCCGCCGGGTAGTGGTCGGCGACCACCCGGGCCATGGCCCCGATGGGATCCGCGGCCACCTGCTTCGCGGAGAAGTAGGCGTGTCCGCGGATCTCCGGGTAGCGGGCGGCCAGCGCGAGGTGCTGCGACAGCTCCCCGGGCCGCCGCCAGGCCGCCGTCGGACTGTCCGCCTCGCAGCGGTAGAGGGCCTCGCCGATGTACAGGTCCACGCCGGTGCCCCGGACCGCCTCCGCCCACCAGGGGGCCAGCTCGGCGTAGTCCGCCGCCTTGTTCCCGATGTGCCAGTACACCTGCGGGACGATGTAGTCGATCCAGCCCTCCCGCACCCAGCGGCGGGTGTCGGCGTACAGGTCGTCGTACGCGGCCAGGCTCTGCGTGGCCGAGCCCAGCGGGTCCTTGGAGCGGTTGCGCCACACCCCGAAGGGGCTGATCCCGAAGCGGGTGCCGGGGCGCAGCCGCGCGATCCGCTCCGACATCTCGCGCACGAGCAGGTTGACGTTGCCCCGGCGCCAGGAGGCCCGGGAGGCGAAGCCGCCGCCGTGCTCCCCGTACGCCGCGTCGTCGTCGAAGTACTCGCCGGCGACCGGGTACGGGTAGAAGTAGTCGTCCCAGTGGACGGCGTCCACGGGGTAGCGGGCCACGGCGTCGAGCATGGCGTCCTGGACGAAGGCGCGGACCTCGGGCAGCCCGGGGTTGTAGTAGAGCTTGCCGCCGTACGCGACCGTCCAGCCGGGGTTGCGCCGCGCCGGGTGGCGGGAGCTCAGCAGGCCGGGGTCGGTGTGGTTGGCGACCCGGTACGGGTTGAACCAGGCGTGCAGCTCCAGCCCGCGCGCGTGGGCCTCGGCCACCGCGGTGCCCAGCGGGTCCCAGCCGGGGTCCTTGCCCTGGGTCCCGGTCAGCCACTGCGACCAGGGCTCGTACGGGGAGGGCCACAGGGCGTCGGCCGTGGGGCGGACCTGGAGGATGACGGCGTTCAGCCGCCGCTCCACCGCGCTGTCGAGCAGGGCGGTCAGCTCGGCGCGCTGCCGCTGGGCGCTGAGGCCCTGCCGGGAGGGCCAGTCCACGTTGAACACCGTGGCCGCCCACATCCCGCGGAACCCGGGGGCGCCGGCGGCGGGCACCGCCGGTCCCGGCGCCTCCGCCGGCTCCGCCCCCGCTGCCGCGGATGCCGAAGGCGCCGAGGGCGCCCCCTGCGGCGCCCCGGCGGCCGCGGCGGGACCCGCCGCGGCCCCCGCTCCCGCCGCGGCGGCCAGCGCCCCCGCGGCCCCGGCCAGCAGCTCCCTGCGCCCGATCCCTGTCATGTGACGCTCCCGTTCCGCTGAGTGACGAAGATCCCGTACGCACAGGATGCCCGGCCCTGCTCCCCGAGCCGTGGACCGCCGGGAGTAACGTCGGGGGGCGTGGCGGGCGCCGGTTCCTCCGCAGTTACCACTGACCGAACCGGGGGACCCGCCCGGGACGACCAGGAAAGGCACGAAGTGACTGACCTCCCTACCGACATCACGCGCGTCGGCGTAGTGGGCTGTGGCCAGATGGGAGCGGGCATCGCCGAGGTGTGCGCCCGCAGCGGCCTTGAGGTCAAGGTCGCCGAGACCACCGGCGAGGCCTTGGAGATCGGCCGTACCAGGCTGTACAACTCGCTGACGAGGGCCGCCGAACGCGGCAAGATCAGCGAGACCGAGCGGGACGAGACCCTCGCCCGCCTGAGCTTCACCACCGACCTCGGCGAGTTCGCCGACCGCGACCTCGTCATCGAGGCCGTGGTGGAGAACGAGCAGGTCAAGACGGAGATCTTCCAGGTCCTCGACCAGGTGATCACCCGGCCGGACGCGATCCTCGCCTCCAACACCTCCTCCATCCCGCTGGTCAAGCTGGCCGTGGCCACCTCGCGCCCCGACCAGGTCATCGGCATCCACTTCTTCAACCCGGCGCCGGTGCAGAAGCTCGTGGAGCTGATCCCCGCCCTCACCACCGGCGAGGAGACCGTCAAGCGCGCCGAGGCCCTGGTCCGGGACGTGCTGGGCAAGCACGCGATCCGCGCCCAGGACCGCTCCGGGTTCGTGGTCAACGCCCTGCTCGTGCCGTACCTCCTCTCCGCGATCCGGATGTTCGAGTCCGGGATCGCCAGCCGCGAGGACATCGACAACGGCATGGAGTTCGGCTGCGCCCACCCGATGGGCCCGCTGAAGCTCGCCGACCTGATCGGCCTGGACACCATCGTCTCGATCGCCGACTCGATGTACACCGAGTACAAGGAGCCGCTGTACGCCGCTCCCCCGCTGCTCCAGCGGATGGTCGACGCGGGCCGCCTGGGCCGCAAGACGGGCTCGGGCTTCTACCCGTACGCCTGATCCGCCGCACGCCCGTGACTCCCCCGCCCCGCGCCGGGCGGGGGCAGGGCGGAGGGGGTCACAGCGGGACGAGCAGCGCCCCGCCGATCAGCCCGGCCGTCTCCCGGGCCCCCGGGCAGCCGCTGGCCAGCAGCTGTTCCCGGACCGCGAGGAGCCGCTCGCGCAGCCGGTGCGACTCCATCCCCCGGGCCAGCTCGGCCATTTCGGCCGCGGCGGAGGCCGCGCAGTCCGCCTCCCCCTGCCGCAGCCTGACCTCGCACAGCACCGCCAGCCGGTGCACCCGCCCCCGGTCGTGGGCCGGAGTGGCGACCGCGGCCACCGCCTGCTCGTCCGCCCCCGCCAGGTCCCCCAGGCTCAACAGGGCCTGCGCCACCTGCACGTTGACCAGCCCCGGCTGTACGTAGCCGGTCTCCGCGGGCTCGCCGCCCGGCCGGATCCGCTCGGCGGCCGCCTCGGCCCGCCGGATGCAGGAGCGGGCCGCGGCCCCGTCCCCGAGCCGCGCGTACGCCTTCGCCTGCATCGCGTACAGGTCGGCGGCCAGCGCCGGGGTGGTGTCCCGGCCGGCGGCCCGCAGCGCCGCCTCCGCGAAGGCCACCGCCTGCCGGAACTCCCGCAGGTGCAGGGACTGGTTGACGATCAGCGCGACCACGTACGCGCCCAGCCCGCGGTCCCCGCCCGACTTGGCCAGCCGCAGCGCCTGGTGGAAGGAGCGCTGCGCGGCCCCGTGCGCATCCGAGTCGTACGCGCAGATGCCCGCGACCGCCACCAGCGAGCCCGCCGCCCGGTGCAGCCCGCGGCCGAGGGCGTCCCCGTACCCGCCGCGCAGCAGCGGGGCGGCCTGGCTGCCGAGGAAGCGGGCGATCCGGGGCCGGGTGGCCATACCGCCGGTGCGCCGGTACATGAGCTCGTAGTGGGAGCGGGCGGCGCGCAGGATCTCGAGGTGCTCGGGACCCACCCGGGCCGGGCCGGAGCGGGAGACGTCGGCGTCCTCGGGCGGGTTCTCCCACTCCCAGACGGGGATCACGGCGGGGGTGCCGGTGAGGGCCGGGGCGGACAGCGGCGGGTGGCGGCCGTCCTCGCCGGCCCGCCACAGGGCGGTCGTGCGGTCCACGAAGGCGCTGAGCGGGGTGCCCCGGGGGTCGGCGGGGGCTCCCGGCATCCCGAGCCCGATGTCGTCGAGCCCCAGGGTGCGCCCCAGCCGCCGGGCCAGTACCTCGCAGATCAGGTCGGGCACCTGGCCGCGGGGCCGCTGCCCCTTCAACCACCGGGCCACCGCGGTGTGTTCGTACCGCAGGGCCAGTCCCCTGGCCCGGCCGGCCTGGTTCACGTGCGCCGCCAGTCCGGCGTGGGAGATCCCCGCCTCGGCGAGGAGTGCGTCGAGCAGGGTGTTGGGCTGCATGGGCCGCTCCAGGGGCTCGTCGGACTCAGCGTAGTCCGCGGGCCGTTCACACGGGGTGTGAACCGAGTGCGCGCATAAATGCGTTTCGCACGCTGCCGCGGGGGCGGTCCGGAGCGCTTGACTGAAGCGCCTCTCCAAGAGGCAGCCCGGGCCGTCGGCTCCCCCCTCGTACAGTGCGACGGCCCGCCCCGCGCCACCTGCCCCGCTGTCTGCCCGACACTCCATGGCGGGGCGGGTGGCGCATCCCCGACCACCGGGAAGGCACCGCTCCCGGGACCTGTCAGGTCCCGTGCGGGGTCACCGTCCGGCGCGCACGGCCTGCCCGTTCGCGTGCGCCGGACAGTGCCGGCGGTCGTTGCGCACCACCAGCAGGGCGACATCGTCGGCGAGTCGCCCGCTGGTGTGGCGCAGCAGTGCGGCGTGCACGCCCGCCACCAGCGCCGCGGGCGACAGCGGCCCGGCGGCGGCCGCGGCCAGGGCCGTACCGAGCGGGAAGCAGCGCCCCGCGCGGTCGCGGGCCTCCTCCGCCCCGTCGGTGTGCAGGAACAGCGCGTCCCCGTTCAGCAGCCGCGCCGACAGCTGTACGGGCAGTTCCGCGGGCAGCGGGAGCACGCCGAGCGGGGGCAGCGGATCGGATCCGCAGAGCAGTTCGGCCCGGCCCCGCCCGGAGCCCGCACCGGGGACGGCGGCGCGCAGCCGGTACGGCCAGGGGTGCCCGCAGTTGAGGGCGCGGACCCGGCCGTCCGCGGAGATCTCCAGGAGCAGGACGGTCACGAACTCCTCGGCCAGGGGGCTCTGCGGCTCCTGCGCGCAGGCCGCCGGGTGCTCCGCACGCGCCCGGTCCCGCAGATGGCGCTGGAGGCCCCGCTCCATCCGGCGCAGCACCCCGGCCAGGCGCGGTTCGTCGTACGCGGCCTCCCGGAAGCTGCCGAGGACGGCGGCCGCGGCGGCGAGGGCCGGCAGCCCGTGCCCGCGGACGTCGCCGATGACCACGCGCACCCCGTACGGGGTGGCGACGGCCTCGTACAGGTCCCCGCCGACCGAGGCGCCCCGGCTCGCCGACAGCTGGGCCGCGGCCAGCGCCAGCCCCTCCATGCGCGGCGGCAGGGGGCGCAGCAGCACCCGCTGGGCGGCCCCGGCGATCTCGCGGGTCCGGCGCAGCTCGCCTACCAGCCCCTGCCGGGCGTACAGGGCGGTGCCGGCGGCCAGCAGGAGGAAGGCGGCGCAGGTCAGGAGCCGGGCCGGCAGGGCATCGGAGACCGGGGCGTACAGCGGCCAGCTGACCGCACCGGCGGCCCAGGCCGACAGGCACAGCCGCCTGGTTCTCGGCACCTCGTCGCG
Source organism: Streptomyces sp. NPDC038213 (assembly GCF_055600495.1). NCBI lineage: Bacteria > Bacillati > Actinomycetota > Actinomycetes > Kitasatosporales > Streptomycetaceae > Streptomyces > Streptomyces sp. NPDC038213. The sequence continues at coordinate 59,784 of NZ_JBVJYM010000037.1, read as the reverse complement.
GGGGGCCCGATCCGCCCTCGTGTGGTCCATGCCGGCGGCCTCCCCGAAGCCTGAGCGTCTCCGCGGGCAGTGACTCTCCGTCGCCCCCGCGGCCGGATCGATTGTGTCGATCGTCCGGTTCTGCTCACCGGCTTCGCGCCGGTTCTCACCCGAACGAGTGAGGGGCGCACCCGGTGTTCCGGGTACGCCCCTCACGGGCTGTGCACTACGGCGCTCGGAGGCCGTGCGGGGCGCCCGGTGGGTACGGGCGCCCGGTGCGGCTGCGGGGGTCAGGCCCCGCGGAGCACCGCGCCGGTCCGCTCGCCGGCGAGCGCGACGGCCGCGTCGCGGGCGGCCGTGGACTCCTCGGCCGTCAGCGTGCGGTCGGCGGCGCGGAAGCGCAGCGCGTACGCGAGCGACTTCTTGCCCTCGCCCACCTGCTCGCCGGTGAACACGTCGAACAGCCGCAGCGATTCGAGGAGTTCGCCCGCGCCCTTGCGCAGCGCGGCCTCGACGGACGCCGCCGGGACGGCGGAGTCGACGATCAGCGCCACGTCCTGGGTCGCCACCGGGAAGGTGGAGATCCGGGGGGCGCGGAGGGCCGCGCCGCCGGCCGCCGCGAGGCGGTCGAGGTCGATCTCCATCGCGCTGGTGCGGTCGGGCAGGCCCAGGGCCTTGACGACCCGCGGGTGCAGTTCGCCGGCGTGCCCGATGACCTGCTCGACCCCGTCGAGGGTGACCAGCAGCTCGGCGCAGCGGCCCGGGTGCCAGGGGCCGTACTGGCCCTGGCGGACGACCAGGTCGGCGCCGGCCTCGGCGGCCAGGGAGCGCGCGGCCTGGACGGCGTCCGCCCAGGTGGACGGGCGGCCTGCGCCCCACCAGCCGGCCTGCTCGCGGGCCCCGGCCAGCACGACCGCGGCGTACCGCGGCTGGGCGGGCAGGGCGGCGTTGAGGGCAGCGACCTCTTCGGCCGTGGGACGGCGGTCCACGGGCAGGCGCACCGCGACGCCGGGGGTGGCGGCGGCGCGGAAGACCAGGCCGGTCTCGAAGAGCGCGAGGTCGTGGCTGCCGCGGCTGTCGTTGCGGCGCAGCGAGCCCAGCAGGCCCGGCAGCAGGGTGCTGCGCAGGGCCGGCTCCTCGTCGGAGAGCGGGTTGACGAGGGTGACGACCTGGCGGGTGGCGTCGTGCGCCGGCAGCTGGAGCTGGTCGAAGACCTGCTCGCCGATGAACGGGTAGCTGGGGGCCTCGACGTAGCCCGCGCCGGCCAGGGCGCGGCCGACCCGGCGGTGCAGCTGCTGCCGGGCGGTCAGACCGCGGCCGGAGGGCACCTGCGGGAGGGTGGAGGGCAGGTTGGCGTAGCCCTCGAGCCGGATGACCTCTTCGGCGAGGTCGTTGGGCTCGGCGAGGTCGGGGCGCCACGAGGGCACCGTGACGACGAGCTCGTCCTGGCCGTAGACGTCGCAGCCGACCTCCTGGAGGCGCCGTACGACGGTCTCGCGGCCGTACGCCACGCCCGCGACCCGGTCCGGGTGGTCCGCGGGCATCGCGACGGTGCGCGGGGCGGCCGGGGCGGTCAGCTCGGTGACGCCCGCCTCGGCGGTGCCGCCCGCGAGGAGGACGAGCAGGTCGACGGTGCGCTGCGCGGCAGCGGCGGCGGCCTGCGGGTCGACCCCGCGCTCGAAGCGCTTGGACGCCTCGGAGGAGAGCTTGTGGCGGCGGGCGGTGCGGGAGATCGTGAGGGCGTCGAAGTGCGCCGCCTCGACCACGATGTCCGTGGTGCCCGTGACCAGGCCGGTCTCGGGGTCGGTCACCGGGTCGGCGATCTCGGTGTTGGCACCGCCCATGACGCCGGCGAGCCCGATGGGGCCGCTGTTGTCGGTGATGACCAGGTCCTCGGCGTCGAGGACGCGGGCGACCCCGTCGAGGGTGGTGAACTTCTCGCCCTGCTCGGCGCGGCGGACCCCGATGGGCCCGTCGACGCGGGAGCGGTCGTAGGCGTGCAGGGGCTGGCCGAGCTCCAGCATCACGTAGTTGGTGATGTCCACCGCGAGCGAGATCGGGCGCATGCCCGCCTTCTGGAGGCGGCGCTTGAGCCAGATCGGCGAGCGGGCGTCCGGGGAGACCCCCGTCACCGTGCGCGCGGTGAAGCGGTCGCAGCCCTGCGGGTCGGCGACCTTGACCAGGTAGCCGTACGAGTTCGGGGCCGGGACGTCGAGCAGCGCCGGGTCGCGCAGGGGCAGCCCGTACGCGGTGGCGGTCTCGCGGGCCACGCCGCGCATCGACAGGCAGTAGCCGCGGTCGGGGGTGACGGCGATGTCGAGGACCTCGTCGCGCAGCTCCAGCAGCTCGACCGCGTCGGTGCCGGTCTCGTGCTCGGGCGGCAGCACGATGATGCCGTGCGTGCCGTCGTCGCCCATGCCCAGCTCGTCGCCGGAGCAGATCATGCCGTGGGAGTTCTTGCCGTACGTCTTGCGGGCGGCGATGGCGAAGTCGCCGGGCAGGACGGCGCCGGGCAGGGCCACGACGACCTTGTCGCCGACGGCGAAGTTCCGGGCGCCGCAGACGATCTCCTGCGGCTCGCCGGTGCCGTTGGCCGCGCCGACGTCCACGGTGCAGAAGCGGATCGGCTTCTTGAACTCGGTCAGCTCCTCGATGGTCAGCACCTGGCCGACGACGAGGGGGCCGGTGAGGTCGGCGCCGAGCTGCTCGACGGTCTCGACCTCCAGACCGGCGTCGATGAGCTTGGCCTGCACGTCACGACCGGTCTCGCCCGCAGGCAGGTCGACGTATTCCCGCAGCCAGGAAAGCGGGACCCGCATCAGATCTCCATCCCGAACGGCCGGGTGAACCGGATGTCACCCTCGACCATGTCTCGCATGTCTTCGACGTTGTGGCGGAACATCAGCATCCGCTCGATGCCGAACCCGAAGGCGAAGCCGCTGTACTTCTCCGGGTCCACTCCGCAGGCGGTCAGCACCTTGGGGTTGACCATGCCGCAGCCGCCGAGCTCGATCCAGCCCTCGCTGGAGCAGGTGCGGCAGGGGCGGTCGGGGTTGCCCACCGACTCGCCGCGGCACACGTAGCACTGCATGTCCATCTCGGCGGACGGCTCGGTGAACGGGAAGAAGTTCGGGCGCAGGCGGGTGGTCATGTCCGCACCGAAGAGCGCCTGGACCATGTGGTCCAGGGTGCCCTTGAGGTCGGCCATGGTCAGGCCCTCGTCGACGGCCAGCAGCTCGATCTGGTGGAAGACCGGGGTGTGGGTGGCGTCGAGCTCGTCCGTGCGGAAGACGCGGCCGGGGCAGACCACGTAGACGGGCGGCTCCCGGTCGAGGAGCGTGCGGGCCTGCACCGGGGAGGTGTGGGTGCGCAGTACGACTCCGGACTCGTCGCCCTCGGTCCCCTCGGGGCCGCGGACGAAGAAGGTGTCCTGCATCTGGCGCGCCGGGTGGTCGGGCGTGAAGTTGAGGGCGTCGAAGTTGAACCACTCCGCCTCGACCTCGGGGCCCTCCGCCACCTCGTAGCCCATGGCCACGAAGATGTCCGCGATGCGGTCCATCAGCGTGGTCAGGGGGTGGCGGGCGCCGGCGGGGACGCGGTCGAAGGGCAGCGTGACGTCCACCGCCTCCTCGACGAGCACGCGCTCGTCGCGCTCGGCCTCGAGCTGCGCGAGACGCTCCGCGTACGCCTTGTTCACGGCGCCGCGGGCCTGGCCGACCCGCTTGCCCGCCTCGGCCTTGGCCTGCGGCGGCAGTGCGCCGATCTCGCGGTTCGCGAGCGCCAGGGGCGAGGCGCCGCCGCTGTGGGCGGTCTTCGCGTGCGCCAGGGCGTCGAGGTCGCCGGCGGCCGCGAAGGCGGCGAGCGCCTCGTCCCGCATGCGCTCGATCTCTTCCGGTTTCAGTGCCTCGACCTCGACAGGGTCGTACGACTTGTTCGGTGCCGACATCTCTTCCCGTACTTCCGATGGGCTGGCTGGTTGTCCCCGCTCCGACCGGTTGAGTTCGTCAAAGGGACGCAAAGGTGCCAAAGGACGAGTCTACGGGGCGGGCGGCGTGGAGGAGCCCGTGGGCCGCCTGGCGAGACTCTCGGGAGGTTACGAGAGGTAGGCCGGCGCGCCCACGGGCAGGGTAAATCGGAACTCGGCTCCGCCGCCGGGGCCGCGCCCGACCGTGATGGTGCCGCCGTGGGCCTCGACGATGCCCTTGACGATGTACAGGCCCAGGCCGGTGCCGCCGCGCTTGCTGCCCCGCCAGAAGCGGGTGAAGACGCGTCCCATCGATTCCTCGGGGATGCCGGGGCCTTCGTCGGTCACGGTGACGGCCGTTCCCTTCACGGGGGTCTCTGCGTGCTTGATCCAGGCGGGTGCCACTTCGATGGTGACCGTTCCCTCGCCGTGGCGCACCGCATTTTCCAGGAGGTTGCCGAGCACCTGGTCGATCTTGTCCGGATCGGCCCACAGGTCGGGCAGGGGGCTCAGGACGCGGACGAGGAAGCGCTCGGGCGCCTGCCCGTTGGCGGTGAGGGCCTGGACGTGCCGGCCGACGGCGGTGGCGACGTCCACGGGCTGGCGGCGCAGCTCCAGGCGGCCGGAGTCGATGCGGGAGATGTCGAGGAGTTCGGCGATCAGCCGGGTGACGCGGTTGGCGTCGGCGTCGACGGTCTCCAGCATGAGCCGCTTCTGGTCGTCCGTGAACCGCTCCCATTTGGCGAGGAGCGTGGCGGTGAAGCCCTTCACGGAGGTCAGCGGGGAGCGCAGCTCGTGGGCGACGGTGGCGATCAGCTCGGCGTGGCTGCGCTCGGTGCGGCGGCGGGCCTCGGTGCCGCGCAGGGTGACGACGAGCCGGCGGACGGGGCCGGTGGGGTGCTCGCGCACGTAGCGGGCGGAGACGAGCACCTCGCGGCCGCCGGGCAGCAGGAGGTTGCGCTCGGGCTGGCCGCGGCGGGTGGCGAGGCCGCCGTACGGGTCGGTCAGGGTCCACCAGCGGCGGCCGTCGAGGTCCTCCAGGGGCAGGGCGCTGTCGATCCGGGTGCCGAGGGCGGCGGCGGGGTCCACGGCGGTGATCCGGGCGGCGGCGCGGTTGAAGCACACGACGCGGCCGTGCTGGTCGGCGACGACGAGGCCGTCGGGCAGGTCGTCGGGGTCGACCGCGGAGTAGGCGGAGCGGGCGGGCTCCGCGGGGGCCGGTGCGGGGGCCGGATCCGCGGCCGCGGGTCTCTCCGCTCCCGCCGGCACGGCGGCCGCGGCGGGCGGCGGGGCCGCCGGGGAGCCGGCGGCCTGGTACCCGGCGTCGGGGCGCCCGGCGGCCGGGGCGGCGCCCGGCCGGGGCGCGCCCGGCGCCGGGGCCGGTCTGGCCTGGGAGGGGCCCGGCTGGGCGGGCACGGGTCCCGGCACGCCGGGGGGCACGGCCGCGGCCTCGTGCAGCTGCGGCGTGCTGTTCGTACCGACGGTCATGTCCCCGTACCCCACATCTCCGGTAGCGCCGTGGGCCCCCGGGCGGCCACATTACTAGCTGGGGGTCACGGAGCGGCACCCTCCGGGCGCCCGCTGTGCACGCGCGGATGCGTAGAGGCACACTGCGGCGGCCGTGGCGAGGTTCAGGCTCTCGGCCCTGCCGTGGATGGGGACGCGGACGACGGCGTCGGCCAGGGCCCGGGTCTCCTCGGGCAGGCCCCAGGCCTCGTTGCCGAAGACCCATGCGGTGGGGCCGCCCATGGTGCCCGCGTCGAGCTCGGCGTCGAGGTCGTCGGTGCCCGCGCCGTCGGCTGCCAGGATCCGCACGCCCGCGGCCCGCAGCCCCTCGACGGCCTGCTCGACGGGGACGCCCACGGCCACCGGCAGGTGGAAGAGGGAGCCCACGGAGGCCCGGACGGACTTGGGGTTGTACAGGTCCACGGAGGCGTCGGTGAGGATCACGGCGTCGGCCCCGGCGGCGTCGGCGCAGCGCAGCACCGTGCCGGCGTTCCCGGGGTCGCGGACGTGCGCGAGGACGGCGACGAGCCGGGGGCGGGCGGCGAGGACGGCCTCGAAGGGCGAGTCGAGGAAGTTGCAGACGCCGACGAGCCCCTGCGGGGTGACGGTCTGGGAGACCTCGGCGAGCACCTCGTCGGAGGCGTGGTGCACGCGGGCGCCCGCCTCGCGCGCCGCAGCGACGATGTCGGCGTACCGCTCGGCCGCCTCGACGGTCGCGAAGAGCTCCAGCAGCGTGGCGCCCTGCTCCCCGCGGTGGGCGACGGCCTCGCGGACGGCCTGCGGGCCCTCGGCGAGGAAGCGGCGCTCCTTCGTGCGGAAGTTGCGGCGCGCCAGTCGCCTGGCGGCCGCCACCCTGGGCGAACGGGGGGAGATCGGCTCGGCGGGGGTGGACATGTCTCGGCGGCTCGCTTCCGTGCGTACAGCGGGGTGCAGCGGTGGTGACGGGGTCCCAACGCACCGGACCCGCAGGCGCGTGGCCTGCGGGTCCGGGCTCCGGCTCGGAAGAGCCGGGGGGTTCGGCGCCTGGATACGGGATCAGGCTCCGGGAAGGTCGGGCCTGATCAGGCGGCGGCCTTCGGGGCGTTCACGTCGGCCGGGAGGGCCTTCTGCGCGACCTCGACCAGCGCGGCGAACGCGTTGCTGTCGTTGACGGCCAGCTCGGCCAGCATCTTGCGGTCCACCTCGATGTTGGCGGCCTTCAGACCCTGGATGAGGCGGTTGTACGTCATGCCGTTCTGGCGGGCAGCGGCGTTGATGCGCTGGATCCACAGCTGACGGAAGTCGCCCTTGCGCTTCTTGCGGTCGTTGAAGTTGTAGACCAGCGAGTGGGTGACCTGCTCCTTGGCCTTGCGGTACAGGCGCGAACGCTGACCGCGGTAGCCGGAGGCCGCCTCGAGGATCGCCCGGCGCTTCTTGTGGGCGTTTACTGCCCGCTTGACGCGTGCCACTTGTTAACTCCTTGTAGCGGGGCCGTGGTTGTCTTCACACGACCCGAAAATTCGATGGGGTCCCGGTCTCGACGTCCCGCTCCGCGCAGTGTGCGGGAGCGGAAGGACGTCACTTGCCGAGAAGCTTCTTGATCTTCGCGGCGTCGCCCGGGGCCATCTCGGCGTTGCCGGTGAGGCGACGCGTCAGCTTGGACGACTTGTGCTCGAGCAGGTGGCGCTTGCCGGCGCGCTCGCGGAGCACCTTGCCGGAGCCGGTGATCTTGAAGCGCTTCTTGGAACCGCTGTGCGTCTTGTTCTTCGGCATGGCGCCGTTTTCTCCTCGTCGGTGGCGCTCCCGCCGGTCCGTGGGGACCGGCGCCGGGAGCGTCAGTTGTGTCGGTGACCCGGGGCAGGCTGCTCCGGGATCAGGCCTCGGCGTTTTCCTCGGCGGTTTCCTCAGCAGCGTCCACGGCCTCGGCCGCAGCCTCGGCCTCCGCCCCGGCGGGGGCGTCCGTGGAGAGCGCCTGGCGCTCGGCCTTGCGGGCCGCCTGCGCCTCGCGGGCTTCGGCCATCGCCTCGGTCTTCTTCTTGTGAGGACCGAGAACCATGATCATGTTGCGGCCGTCCTGCTTCGGGTTCGACTCGACGAAACCGAGGTCCTGGACGTCCTCCGCCAGACGCTGCAGCAGTCGGTAGCCGAGCTCCGGCCGGGACTGCTCGCGACCACGGAACATGATCGTGATCTTGACCTTGTCGCCCTGCTTGAGGAACCGGACGACGTGACCCTTCTTGGTGTCATAGTCGTGCGGGTCGATCTTCGGCCGGAGCTTCATCTCCTTGATGACCGTGTGCGCCTGGTTCTTGCGCGCCTCACGGGCCTTCATGGCCGACTCGTACTTGAACTTGCCGTAGTCCATGAGCTTGCAGACCGGAGGCCGTGCAGAGGCCGCGACCTCGACCAGGTCCAGGTCGTACTCCTGCGCAAGCTCGAGCGCCTTGGCAAGGGGAACAATCCCGACCTGCTCGCCGCTCGGACCGACAAGTCGCACCTCGGGAACGCGAATCCGGTCGTTGATGCGGGGCTCGGTGCTGATGGATCCTCCTCGGTTGCACCAACGGCTGCCTGGAGGACAGCCGCGTGACGTCTGTGTCAGTCCGACCAACCGCGGGGAGGCATGAAAAATGCCCCGCTACGGTACACAGGCGGGAGCTCCATGGAACCGGAGCACCGCCGCATGAACCTCACGGGGCGCACTTCGGGCTGCTTTCCATCGTCCGTACGGAACGATGGATGCCGCCTGACCGGTGACCCGCCGTCCCTGGGGGCGGTCGGGTGGGAGTACGGAGCCTCCACTTGTGGGCCGGGGACACAGGTCTCCGGCCGGTCGTCACACAAGGTTAGCAGGAGGGCGGCGGTGGCGCTAACCGGGTGGCGGCGGGAGCGCAAGCACCGGGCGGGTGGGACGCGCGGGAGTCCCGCCGGGCGGGCGGATCCGGGGCGGCTTCGTCCGCTTCCCCCGCCCGGCTTATCGTGGGGGCATGACTGACGCGACGCCCCCCACCGGCACCGCGGCCGACCAGGCCCCGGACGCCCCCGACTACGACACCCTCACCCGCGATATCGCGGAGGTGCCCGCGGTCGAGGTGATCACGACGGTGGCCGTCCACCTGCTGAGCGCCGCCGCGGTCAACCTCGGCCTCGACAAGCCGGACTCCGAGTACAAGGACCTCGACGAGGCCCGCAAGCTGATCACGGCCCTGGCCGGCCTGGTCACCGCGAGCGCCACCGAGATCAGCTCCTTCCACGCGGCCCCGCTGCGGGACGGCCTCAAATCCCTCCAGCTGGCCTTCCGCGAGGCCTCGCTGGTCCCGGACGAGCCGGGCCAGGGGCCGGGCGAGAAGTTCACGGGCCCCGTCTACGCCTGACACCGGCCGGCTGCCGCCGACCGCTGAGCGGAACACCGAAGGGCCCCGGGGCGTACCCCGGGGCCCTTCGCGCTGCGCGGGCCCGCGTCCGCCTCAGGCCCGGGTGAAGAGGGGTTCGGCGGGGGGCTCGGGGGTGCCCGCCGGGAGCAGGGCCAGGTTCAGCCCGCGGACCAGGCGGGCCCGCAGCGTCTCGTCGGCGGCCAGGGCCTGCGCGACCCGGCGCGCGGCGGCCGGGCCGTCCGCCGGGGCGGCCCCGGCCTGCGGGGTCAGGACCACGGCCAGCACTCCGTCGGCCGCGGGGCCGCCCGGCAGCAGGTGCGCCCGCAGCACCGCGGGCTCCGCGGCCACGGCGGCCCGTACGGCCTCCCGTACGGCGGGGTCGGCCAGCGGGTCGGCGGTGGTGCGGCCCTCGGCCAGGGCGAGCAGGGCGGGGCCGGTCAGCTGGTACGCCACCGGGCCGGCCATGTCCAGGACGACGGTGTCGGCCTTCTCGTGGGCGGCGGCCGCGAGGGCCTGGTGCAGCGGGACCGCCACCGGGCGGGCCGCGGGGTCCCAGCGGGCGAGCGACTCCGTCGACGTGAACGCGGGCAGGGCCCGGCGGTCCCCGGCGCGGAGGGTGGGCACGGCCATGTCGCTGGTCTTCTCGCGGCGCAGCCCGGTCTCCGGGTCCTCCTCCACCTCGCCGAGCACGGCGACCACGGGGACCAGGAGGCGGGCGTCCTTGAGGGCCGCGAGGACCTCCGGTTCTGCGGACCGGTCCGCGGACCAGGCGGCCAGGGCGGCCGTCAGGCGGGGGTCGGCGGAGCCGTCGTCTTCGGCGAAACCGGGGTCGGGAATGTTCTTGAGGGCCACATTCCCGACCTTATCCCGCCGACCGGCACCCGCTGCGCGGGGCCTGTTCCCCACCCCGCCCCTTCCCGAAGCGGGGGCTCCGCCCCCACACCCCCGCGCCTCAAACTCCCCCAGACTTCGTCCGGGGGGACCCCCTGGCGAGGCTGGAGGTATCCAGCCCGCGCGGCGTTTGAGCGCACCGGGCGCGCAGCGCACGGAACGGGGTCCGGGGCGGAGCCCCGGTTTCGGGAAGGGGCGGGTCGGGGAACAGGCCCCGCGCAGCGGAGGGCCCGGTCAGGGCCGCGGTCGGCGGCGGACGGTCAGGGCCGCAGCGGCGGCCAGCAGCGCCAGACCCGTACCGCCCACCCCCCACGCCACCGCCGAAACCCCGTCCCCACCGGCCCGCACCACCGCCGGCCCCGGCCCGAAGTACCGCCCCGCATGCGCCGCAGGCACAGGCACCGCCGCCTCCCCCCGCAGCCGCCCCGCCGCCCGCAGCGCCGCCGCCGGGTCGACCAGGCCGTGTCCGCGCGCGTCGTTGCGGCCGCCGGCCGGCCGGTCCCGCGCCGTGTCCGCGAGGAGCTGCTTCACCTGCGCCGGCGAGAGCCCCGGGTACGCGGCCCGCACCAGCGCGGCCGTGCCCGATACGAAGGCCGCCGCGGCACTGGTCCCCCAGCCCTCGTAGTAGCTGCGGTCGGGGTCGGCGATCACGATGTCGACGCCGGGTGCGCTGACGGTCGCGTACCAGTGGCGGGTGGAGAAGGGGGCCCGGTTGCCCTGCCGGTCCACGGCGGTGACGGCGATGACCCCGGGGTACGCGGCCGGGTACGAGACCCGGTTGCCCTGCGCCCCGCCGTTGCCCGCGGAGGCGACGACCACGATGCCCTTGGACAGCGCGTACTGCACGGCCTCGTCCTCGGCCGCCTCGTGGTGCGCGGAGGCGCTGTCGTCGCCGAGCGAGAGGTTGATGACGTCGGCGCCGTGGTCGGCGGCCCAGCGGATGCCCTCCGCGAGGGCGCCGCCCTTGTGCCGGCGGGCCTTGGCCCGGCCGGGATCGCCCTCTTCGAGGATCACCCGCACCGGCAGGATCCGGGCGCCGGGCGCGATGCCGAGCACCCCCTTCCCGCGGCCGGTGCCGTGGCCCCGGCCCGCGATGATCCCGGCCATCGCGGTGCCGTGCCGGGCCCAGGAACGGTCCCCGCGGCCGGCGCCGAAACCGACGGCGTCCCTGCCTTCGAGTACCTGTCCGCGCAGGTCGGGGTGGGTGGCGTCGACCCCGGTGTCGAGGACGGCGACGGTGGTGCCGGTGCCGTCGGTGGTGCGCCAGGCCTCTTCGGCGTGCAGGGCCTCCAGGGCCCACTGCCGGTCGCGGATCGCGTCGGCGTGCGCGGGCGCGGCGGCGGCGCCCGCGGAGGCGGCGAGCCCGAGTACCAGGACGAGGGAGAGCCCGCGGCGGCTGCGGCCCCGGCGGGGCACGGGCCTGCGGGAGGGGCGGGGCGCGGGGCGGGCGGTGCTCACCGGGCGGCTCCCGGTGCGGGCGGGGGCGCTGCCGCGGCGGTACGGCGCAGGGCCCGCTCGATGCGGTCGGCGACGGCCTGCGCCTCGTGCCCGAGCCCGGCCCGGGCCACGGCCAGCGGACCGGCCCCGGCACCGAGGGCGGCACTGCCGGAGCTCGTACCTCCGGAGGATCCGCCCGCACCGGAGTCAGCGCCACCGTCGCCGGGCGCTGCGGTCGCGGTCGCTGCGGCGGTGGCCGAGGCGGCGGGCTGCGGCCGCTCGACCGGGCGCCCGTCGGCGAAGGCGGACACGGCGTAGACGACGACCGGCGCGTCGGGGAGGACGGACACCGTCCAGCTGGCGCGCCGGCGGTCGGCGATGCCGTAGGCCGCGGGCGCCGGGGCGGTCGGCTCGAAGCCCGTGCGCAGGGCGGCCATCGCCGGGGCCCCTGCCGGGGTGAACACCATGCCGACGCTGACCAGCGAGCTGCGGGTGGCGTCCGTGTAGGTGGCGCGCAGCAGCCGGGTGCAGCCGACCGCGGCCAGGGCGGTGTTCCAGGCCGGGCCGAGCGGGGTGCAGGCGCCGTCGGGTGCGACGCCGGTGCGGATCCAGCGGCGGTCGGCCCCGCCGGGACCGGCCCCGTCGCCGAGCAGGACGGGCGGGAAGAGGGAGTCGACGGGCTGTTCCCGCCAGAGTCCGGCGGCGCGGGCGTACGCCGCCTCGGCCGCGGGGACCTCCTGCGCCCGGCGCGCGGCCCAGCTCCCGCTGACCGCCCCGGCGAGCAGCCCGCCCCCGAGCACCCAGCACACCGCGGCCGCCACCCGCCGCCGCCGACGCGGTACGGACACCCCGGCGCCCGGATCTGCGCCGGCCCCCGCGCCACCCGGGGCGTCATCCACCCCGGACGCACCGGAGAAACCGGCCGGTCCGGGCTGAGGAACCGGGCCGGGCCGGGCAACCGGGCCGGCCTGAGCGGACGGGTAGGGCGCCGCGGGTTGAGCGGGCGGGCCGGGCGGGTCGGGCGGGCCAGGCGGGCCTGACGCCGTCTGCGGTTCGGCGGTCACGGCCCGGGGGTCTGGCGGAGGGGCCGGGGCGGTGGGGGTGTCCTCACCGACCGTCATGCGCATCCGCCCCCGTTCCACTGCACCGCACCGCGCGCGTACGCCCTGCGCCGCGTTCGCCGCGTACTCTACGGTGCTCCGCCGGGCCCGCGCCTCCCGCACGCACGTGCCGGACCCTCCCGCACACCCGAGCCGCACCCGCCCGTCGGCCCCCGCCCCGGCCCCGCCCTCCCGTCGCATCGCGTCGCATCCCGCCCCGCGGAACGCTCTACCCACAAGTAGCCGTATCTGGCACGCTGCGCGCATGACTTCGCCTGCCGCCGACAGGGCCCGTTACGACCGGGCCACCGCGCACCTCGACGCCCCGCTCGCGATCGTCGATCTGGAGGCCTTCGACGCCAACGCCGACGATCTGGTGCGGCGGGCGGCCGGGAAGCCGGTGCGGGTGGCGAGCAAGTCCGTGCGCTGCCGGGCCCTGCTGGAGCGGGTGCTCGCGCGCGACGGGTTCGCCGGGATCATGTCGTACACCCTCGCCGAGTCGCTGTGGCTGGCCCGCTCCGGTTTCGAGGACGTGCTGCTCGCCTACCCCTCGGCGGACCGGGCCGCGTTCGCCGAGCTGGCGGCCGATCCCAAGCTCGCCGCCGCCGTGACGGTGATGGTCGACGACCCCGCGCAGTTGGACCTGATCGACGCGGCCCGCGGCGACGGCCGGGAGGAGGTGCGGGTCTGTCTGGAGCTGGACACCTCGCTGCACCTCATGGGCGGCCGGGTGCGGGTCGGCGCGCGCCGCTCGCCGCTGCGCGAGCCGGCCCAGCTGGCGGCCGTCGCGCGCACGGTGGCCCGGCGGCCGGGGTTCCGGCTCGTGGGGCTGATGGCGTACGAGGGGCACATCGCCGGGGTCGGCGACGCGGTCGCGGGGCGCCCCCTGCGCTCGCGCGCGGTGCGGCTGATGCAGGGTGCGGCCCGCCGGGAGCTGGCGGTGCGCCGGGCGGCGGTGGTGCGGGCGGTGGAGGAGGCGGCCGGTCCGCTGGAGTTCGTCAACGGCGGCGGCACGGGCAGCGTGCAGAGCACGGCGGCCGAGGAGTGCGTCACCGAGATCGCGGCCGGCTCGGGGCTGTACGTACCGCGCCTGTTCGACAACTACACCTCCTTCCGCGGCCGTCCGGCGGCGCTGTTCGCGCAGCCGGTGGTGCGCCGGCCGGGGGTGGGCGTGGTGACCGTGCTCGGCGGCGGGTACCCGGCCTCGGGCGCCGCGGGCGCCGACCGGCTTCCGCAGCCGTACCTGCCGCAGGGGCTGCGGTACGACCCCCAGGAGGGGGCCGGCGAGGTGCAGACCCCGCTGCTGGGCGGCCCGGCGGACGACCTGCTGATCGGCGACCGGGTGTGGTTCCGGCACGCGAAGGCGGGCGAGCTGTGCGAGCGGTTCGAGGAGCTGCACCTGGTCGGGGGGGACCGGATCACGGCCACCGTGCCGACGTACCGCGGGGAGGGCAGGACCTTCCTGTAGGTCCGCGGGTCCCCCCTCCCCGTCGTCAGAGGCGTCGGCGCGGCCTAGTACACCGTGTCCTGCTGGTCCGGGACCGTGCTGCCGTCTCCGCGCAGCACGGGGCCCGGGGTTCCGTCGGCTCCGGTGTAGCCGCTGGTGGCGCACGGGTACGGGGCCGTGCGCTGCTTCTTCGGCTCGATGAACATGGGGTTGACGATCCAGCGGCCGTCGGCGTCGTCGTAGGCCCGGCACATCAGCTCGTTCTTGTTGCGGTTCACGGCCAGCCGCAGGAAGGTCGCGTCGCGCAGGAACGAGATGTCGGTGTCGGAGTCGCCCGCGGCGAACACCTGACGGCGGGCGGGCGGCTGCACCTTCTCGGCGGCGGCGCCCCGTACCCCGAAGACCTCCTGGTTGAGCCAGCACCGCTTGCCGTCGATGTACGTGATCATCGTGTCCTGGCCGTCGCGGACGCTCCCGCAGCCCTTGAGGTGCGCGGTGAGCCTGCCGTCGTACGCGAGGACGTTGCGGATGCCGATCACCCGGTCCGGGCGGATCCCGGTGCCCGCCGCCCAGACCTCGACCACGGGCTGGGGTGAGGCGGAGCTGATCCAGACGTCGAAGCCGGCCCGCTGGAGGGTGCGTACGAGGTCCTGCTGCTGCGTGTAGTAGCGGACCCAGCCGGTGGCGGTGGTGGTGCCGACCCGCTGGACGGCGCCGACGGGGGCGGCGAGGTTCTCGGCGCGCGCGGCGGCGGCGAAGGCGCGGATCTCGCGGGCGGTCCAGCCCTGGAGCAGCTGGGCGAGCCATGCGTAGCCCGGTTCGGTGGTGCGGCGGTTCCAGCCCGCGAAGGCGGGGGCGGCCGCAGTGGTGGCTCCGGTGCCGTAGACGGCGGCTATCTCGTCGGCGCAGCGGTCGGCGGCCGGGGTCGCGGCACCGGTGGGCAGGGGGGCGCCGGGGCGGGCGAGCGGGCCGCAGGCGGCGGCGAGGGCGCGGGCCGCGGGGGCGGTGAGGTGGCGGCTGGTGGTGGTCCAGTCCCCGCGCGCGGGCTGGCGGATCCGGCCGTGGCGCAGCATCCAGAACAGGGTGGCGTCGCCGACGTCGTTCTTGACGACGGTGTTGTCCCAGTCGAAGACGGCGACGGGCCGCGGGCTGCCGGGGCGGTACGGCGTGCAGCGCGCGTAGGTGTCGACGAGCTCCTGGAGGCGGGCGCGGTTGTCCCCGTACCAGCCGCCGCCGAGGCGGGGGGCGGCCGGGCAGCCGGCCCGCCCGGCGGCGGGGCCGGGCGCTGCGGCACCGGGGACGGCGGCTGCGGGGGCGGGTGCCGCCCCCGCGGACGGGGCCGCGAGGAGGCCGGCCGCGGCGGCCGCGGCGAGGGAGGCGGCGAGGGAGGCGCGCCGCCGGGCGGGCGGGGTGTGCTGACCGTGCATCGTGCGTGCTCCTTCGGGACGGCCCCCGGACGCGGACAGCCGGGCGTCGTGGGGTGACGCCCGGCTGTCCTGTGGGGGGTGGAGGTGGCTTCGGGGTGTGGGTACTGCGGTGGGGTGTCGGGGATCCGGCGGGGGTACGGGCCGGGGGCCGGCGGCTACAGCGGGGTGACGTACGCCCCCGAGATGCCCCCGTCGACGAGGAAGTCGGTGGCGTTGACGAAGGAGGAGTCGTCGCTGGCGAGGAAGGCCACGGCGGCGGCGATCTCGTCGGCCTCGGCGAACCGGCCGACGGGGATGTGCACCAGGCGGCGGGCGGCCCGCTCCGGGTCCTTGGCGAACAGCTCCTGGAGCAGCGGGGTGTTCACCGGCCCGGGGCACAGGGCGTTGACGCGGATGCCCTCGCGGGCGAACTGCACGCCCAGCTCCCGGGACATGGCGAGGACCCCGCCCTTGGAGGCGGTGTACGAGATCTGGGAGGTGGCCGCGCCCATGACCGCGACGAAGGAGGCCGTGTTGATGATGGAGCCGCGGCCCTGGCGCTGCATGTACGGCAGGGCGGCCTTGCAGCACAGGTATACGGAGGTGAGGTTGACCTCCTGGACGCGGCGCCAGGCGTCGAGGCCGGTGGTGAGGATGGAGTCGTCGTCGGGCGGGGAGATGCCGGCGTTGTTGAAGGCGATGTCGACGGACCCGTAGGTGTCGTAGGCGACCTTGAAGAGGTTCTCGACCTCGGCCTGGTCGGTGACGTCCACCTTGACGAAGGTGCCGCCGACGGCCTCGGCCGCGGCCTTGCCGGCGGTCTCGTCGACGTCCCCGCAGACGACGTTGGCGCCCTCGGAGGCCAGGCGGCGCGCGGTGGCCAGGCCGATGCCGCTGCCGGCGCCGGTGATGACGGCGGTGCGGCCGACGAGGCGGCGGCAGACGGACTCGGCGGTTGCTTCGGTGCTCATGGGTCAGGCCTCCGTGCTGATGAAGACGTTCTTGGTTTCGGTGAAGGCGGTGAGGGCGTCGGGGCCCAGTTCGCGGCCCAGGCCCGACTGCTTGAACCCGCCGAAGGGGGTCCAGTAGCGGACGCTGCTGTGGGAGTTGACGGACAGGTTGCCCGCGCTGACGGCCCGGGAGACCCGGACGGCGCGGCCCACGTCCCGGGTCCAGATCGAGCCGGACAGTCCGTACTCGGTGGCGTTGGCGAGCCGTACGGCCTCCTCCTCGTCCTCGAAGGGGAGCAGGACGGCGACGGGGCCGAAGACCTCCTCGGCCGCGACGGGGGCGGTGGGGTCCACCCCGGTGACCAGGGTGGGCGGGTACCAGAAGCCGGGGCCCCCGGGGGCGCTGCCGCGGACGGCCTCGAGGTCGTCGGTGACGTAGCCGCGGACCCGCTCCAGCTGGGCGCGCGAGATCAGCGGGCCCATCTGGGTGCGCTCGTCGGCGGGGTCGCCGACGACGATCTCCTTGAGGGCCGGTTCGACGAGCTCCAGGAAGCGGTCGTAGACGCTGCGCTGGACCAGGATGCGGGTGCGGGCGCAGCAGTCCTGGCCGCTGTTGTCGAGGTAGGCCATGGGGGCGGCGGCGGCCGCCGCTTCGACGTCCGCGTCGGCGAAGACGATGTTGGGGCTCTTGCCGCCGAGTTCGAGGGTGAGGCGCTTCACGCGGTCGGCGCACTTGGCCATGATCCGCTTGCCGACCCCGGTGGAGCCGGTGAAGACGATCTTCGCCACGCCGGGGTGTTCGACCAGGGCGTCCCCGGCCACCGGGCCGGTGCCGGGGAGCACCTGGAAGAGGTGCTCGGGGAGCCCGGCCTCCAAGGCGAGTGCGGCCAGCCGCAGGGCGGTGAGGGGGGTGGTCTCGGCCGGCTTGAGGATCACCGCGTTGCCCGCCGCGAGGGCGGGGGCGGTGCCCCAGCCGGCGATGGGCATGGGGAAGTTCCAGGGGGCGATGACCCCGATGACGCCGAGGGGTTCGAGGAAGGTGACGTCGAGGCCGCCGGGTACGGGGATCTGGCGGCCGGAGAGCCGCTCCACCCCCCCGGCGGAGAACTCCAGCAGGTCGCGGAAGTTCCCCGCCTCCCAGCGGGCGTTGCCGAGGGTGTGGCCGGCCTCGCGGACCTCCAGGAGGGCCAGCTCCTCGACGTGCGCGTCGACGGCGTCGGCGAAGCGGCGCAGCAGCCGGGCCCGGTCGGCGGGGGCGAGGGCGGCCCACTGCCGCTGGGCGGCGGTGGCGCGGGCCACGGCGGCGTCCACGTCTGCGCGGGAGGCGGCGGGGACGGTGGCGACCACTTCCTCGGTGGCCGGGTTGAGCACGGTGAGCGGGGCGGACCCCTCTGCGGTTTCGGGTGACACCTGTTGCCTCACATGCGTTCGAAGGAGCGGCGCAGTTCCCAGTCGGTGACCGCGGAGTCGTAGGCGTCGAGCTCGACGCGGGCCATGTTGCGGTAGTGGGCGACCACTTCGGAGCCGAAGGCGGCCTTGGCGATGGCGCTGTTCTCCCAGAGCTCGGCGGCCTCGCGGAGGGTGCCGGGGACGTGCTCGTAGTCGCCGGTGTAGGCGTTGCCGGGGCAGGCCTCGGGCAGCTCCAGGCGGTTCTCGATGCCGTACAGGCCGGCCGCGACGAGTCCGGCGACGGCGAGGTACGGGTTGACGTCCCCGCCGGGGAGGCGGTTCTCGAAGCGCATGGACCGGCCGTGGCCGACCACGCGCAGGGCGCAGGTGCGGTTGTCGACCCCCCAGGCGACGGCGGTGGGGGCGAAGGATCCCGGCCGGAAGCGCTTGTACGAGTTGATGTTCGGGGCGTAGAGAAGGGAGAACTCGCGCAGGGCGGCCAGTTGTCCGGCGAGGAAGTGCCGCATGAGGGGCGACATGTCCTGCGGCCGGTCCGGGTCGGCGCCCGCCATGGCGTTGCGGCCGTCGGCGTCGGTGAGCGAGAGGTGGATGTGGCAGGAGTTGCCCTCGCGCTCGTCGTACTTGGCCATGAAGGTGAGCGAGACGCCTTCCTGGGAGGCGATCTCCTTGGCTCCGGTCTTGTAGACGGAGTGCTGGTCGCAGGTGGTGAGCGCCTCGTCGTAGCGGAAGGCGATCTCGTGCTGCCCGAGGTTGCACTCGCCCTTGGCGGACTCCACGGTGAGCCCGGCGGCGGCCATCTCGTTGCGGATGCGGCGCAGCAGGGGCTCGATGCGGCCGGTGCCGAGGACGGAGTAGTCGATGTTGTACTGGTTGGCGGGGGTCAGGCCGCGGTAGTTGGCGTTCCAGGCCTGCTCGTAGGTGTCCTTGAAGACGATGAACTCGAGCTCCGTGCCGACCTGGGCGGTGTACCCGTGCCCGGCGAGGCGCTCGAGCTGGCGGCGCAGGATCTGGCGGGGGGCGGGGACGACGGGCGAGCCGTCGTGCCAGGCGAGGTCGGCCATGAGCAGGGCGGTGCCGGCGTTCCAGGGCACCCGGCGCAGGGTGGCGAGGTCGGGGATCATCGCGAAGTCGCCGTACCCGCGGTCCCAGGAGGACATCTCGTACCCGTCGACGGTGTTCATGTCGGCGTCGACGGCGAGCAGGTAGTTGCAGCCCTCGGTGCCGTGGGCGAGGACGTCGTCGAGGAAGAACTGTGCGGCGAACCGCTTGCCCTGGAGCCGCCCCTGCATATCGGGGAAGGCCAGGACGACTGTGTCGATCTCGCCGCTCGCGACCAGGGAGCGGAGCTCCTGCTCGCCGAGCGGCGGTGTGCGGTCTACCACGGGATTCTCTCCTTCGGTGCGCCGAGAAGCCATAAGGTATGGGTAACGACCATTGCTTGGGAAGAGGGAGGGCCCACGTGGCGGGCGAAAGCGTGAACGGCGGGGGTGCGGAGCGGCTGACCCCCGTCCTGCGGCAGGTCCGGGCGGGCAACGGCTTCGAGGAGGCCCTGGAGCAGATCCTCCAGGTGGTCCGCCTGGGCCTGGTGCCCGGCGGTGAACGCCTGCCCCCGGAGCGGGAGCTGGCCGAGCGGATGGGCATCAGCCGGGTCACCCTGCGCGAGGTGCTGAAGGTCCTCCAGGACCAGGGCCTGGTGGAGAGCAGGCGCGGGCGGTACGGCGGGACGTTCGTGCGCCAGCGCCCCGACACCCCCGCGGACGGGGCCGAGCAGGAGCTGCGCCGGCGGGTGGCGGGGGTGGACATCGAGGACGTGCTGCGCTTCCGCGAGGTGCTGGAGACGGGGGCCGCCGGGCTGTGCGCCGCCCAGGGGCTGACCGGCGCGGATGCGGAGCGGCTGCGGGCGGCCCTGCGGGCCACGCACGACGCCCCGCTGGCCGACTACCGGCGGCTCGACACGCTGTTCCACCTGACCCTGGCGGAGCTGGCGGGCTCGCCGACCCTGACGGCCCAGTACGCGGCGGTCCGGGCCACGGTCAACGACCTGCTGGACTGCATCCCGCTGCTGGTGCGCAACCTGGAGCACTCGCAGCGCCAGCACGAGGTGCTCGTCGGCGCGGTGCTGGAGCGGGACGCGGACGCGGCGCGCGAGGTGATGCGCGAGCACTGCTGCGGTACGGCGGCCCTGCTGCGCGGGTTCCTGGCCTGAACCCGCGCGAGCGGACCCGCGCAACCGGACCCGCGGGCCGGGACGCGCCCGGGCCCCCGGCCGCTGCCGGCCGCTTCCGGCCGCGGTGAGGTCCCCGTAACGCCTGTTTAACGCAGGGGGCTTGCGCCTGGCCGGATCCGAGCGCAAAGGTGTGCGCCTAAACCATTGTCCGGGGTCGGTGGGCCCGCGGCGCGGACGCCCCCTGCGGTCCGGCGCGGCCCGCCCGGACCCGGGCCCCCGAGGCAGGAGTGCTCATGGCCGACTTCGCGAAGGACGCGGACCCCGTGCCCGTACCCGCCGGCGGCTCGCCCCAATCCCCGCAGGGCCCCCCGGCGCAGTCCGGTACGCAGCCCGGCTACCTGGAGCGCCGCACCCTGCGCCGGGGCAGCGCGGGCTGGGTGATGCTCACCGGCCTCGGCGTCGCGTACGTGGTCTCCGGGGACTTCTCCGGCTGGAACCTCGGCCTGGAGAAGGGCGGGTTCGGCGGCCTCGGCATCGCCATGGTCCTGATGGGCGCGATGTACGCCTGCCTGGTCTTCTCCCTCGCGGAGCTGTCCGCGATCCTGCCGACGGCCGGCGGCGGCTACGGCTTCGCCCGCCGGGCCCTCGGCACCTGGGGCGGCTTCCTGACCGGCACCGCCATCCTCATCGAGTACATCCTCGCGCCCGCCGCCATCGTGATCTTCATCGGCGACTACGTCGAATCCCTCGGCCTGTTCGGCCTGACCTCGGGCTGGCCGGTGTACCTGGTCTGCTTCGCGGTGTTCATCGGCATCCACCTGTGGGGCGTGGGCGAGGCGCTCAGCTTCAGCATGGTCGTGACGGCCATCGCCGTGGCGGCCCTGCTGATCTTCGCGCTGGCCGCGTTCACGGAGTTCAGCGCGGGCGGACTGACCGACATCCCCGTGGACACCTCGGCCGCCGGGGCCGGTTCGTGGCTGCCGTTCGGACTCCTCGGCATCTGGGCGGCCTTCCCCTTCGCCATGTGGTTCTTCCTCGGGGTCGAGGGGGTGCCGCTGGCGGCCGAGGAGGCCACCGACCCGGTGCGCTCCATGCCGAAGGCCCTCGCCTGCTCGATGGGCGTGCTCGTCCTGCTGGCAGTGGTCACCTTCTTCGCCGCGACCGGCGCCCAGGGCGCCGACGCGATCAAGTCCGCGGGCAACCCGCTCGTCGTGGCCCTGGAGGGCGACGGCGGCCCGACCACCCTCAGCCGGCTCGTCAACTACGCGGGCCTGGCCGGTCTCGTGGCCTCGTTCTTCTCCCTCATCTACGCGGGCTCGCGGCAGCTGTTCGCCCTCTCCCGGGCGGGCTACCTGCCCCGCTTCCTGTCCCTGACCAGCCGCCGCAAGGCCCCGTACCTGGGGCTGCTGGTGCCCGGCGCGATCGGCTTCGCGCTCGCCGCGGCCACCGGGGACGGCGCCCGGATGCTCAACATCGCCGTCTTCGGCGCCACCATCTCGTACGCGCTGATGGCCCTGTCCCACATCGTGCTGCGGCGCCGCGAGCCGGGACTCCACCGCCCGTACCGCACCCCCGGCGGCACCGCCACCTCGTCCGCCGCCTTCGCCCTGGCCCTGTCGGCCCTGGTCGCCACCTTCCTGGTGGACAAGGACGCGGCATTCATCGCACTCGCCGTGTACGCCGTCGCCCTGGCCTACTTCGCCCTCTACAGTCGGCACCGGCTGGTGGCCACGGCCCCCGAGGAGGAGTTCGCCGCGCTCGCGGCGGCCGAGGCGGAACTCGGCCGCGACTGACGTCGGCCGCGGCCGACGCGCCCGCCCGGGAGCCCCCCTCCCGGGTGCCCCCTCCTCCCGCACCGCTCCCCCGCAGCCCCTCGCCCAGACCAGCGCACCCGCCCAGCTCCCCGGAGGTACCGAACGTGCCCAGGCCGCTCATCGGCATCACCACCTATCTGGAGGCGTCCACCCGCTACGGCCCCTGGGACGTCCCCGCGGCCCTCGCGCCCTCCGGGTACCACGAGTACGTCCAGGCCGCGGGCGGTACGGCCGTCCTGCTGCCGCCGGACGACCCGGGCACGGCCGCAGGGCTGCTGCGCCGGCTGGACGGCCTCATCATCGCGGGCGGCCCGGATGTGGACCCGGACCGCTACGGGGCCGAGCGCGACCCCCGCACCGGACCCCGGGCCGCCGAGCGCGACGCCTGGGAGCTGGCCCTCGTACGGGCGGCCCTGGCCGCGGGCGACATCCCGCTGCTGGGCATCTGCCGGGGGATGCAGGTGCTGAACGTGGCGCTGGGCGGCACGCTGGTGCAGCACCTCGACGGCCACGCGAAGGCCCCCGGGGTGATGTCCCTGCACCCCGTCACCCCGGTCCCCGGGACCCGGTACGGCTCCCTGGCTCCCGAGCGGACGGACGTGCCGACGTACCACCACCAGGCGGTGGCGCGGCTCGGGGAGGGGCTGCTCGTCTCCGCCCGGGCCGACGACGGGACGGTCGAGGCCGTCGAGCTCCCCGGCGCGCAGTGGGTGCTGGGCGTGCAGTGGCACCCCGAGCGCGGCACGGACACCCGCGTGGTCCGCTCCCTGATCGCCGCGGCCCGGACCCCGGCCCCGGCCTCCGTACCCGTACGGATCGCCGAGCCGGCCCCCGTCGGCTAGGACGTCACCCCAGGACCCGCCGACGGTCGTACGGCTGTCTGCGACCGCCGGCGGGTCAGGGACAGCAGGTCGCGGGCCGGCCCCGCCGGGCGGGAGCCGGCGGGCCACACCGCCCGCAGCGCCCGCCCCAGGGACGCGTCCGGAACCGGCACCTCCACCAGCCGCCGGGCCCCCAGCTCGTCCCCCACGGCCAGCTCGGACAGCACGCACGGGCCCGCCCCGCCCAGCGCGGCCGCCTTCACCGCGGTCGTCGAGGCCAGTTCCAGCAGCGGTACGGCGAGCCCGCCGGAGCCCGCCAGGGCCGCGTCCAGCACCTGCCGGGTCCCCGAGCCCCGCTCCCGCAGGATCAGCTGCGTGGCGGCCAGCTCGGCGGCCGGAACCCCCCTCGAGCGCCGGGCCCACGGGTGCCCCGGGGCCACCGCCACCACCAGCCGGTCCTGGGCGATCACCGCGGAGTCCAGGCCGTCCGGCACCGAGAGCCCCTCCACGAACCCGAGGTCGGCCTCGTGCGCGAGCACCTGCGCGGCCACCGCGGCGGAGTTCCCCGCGTGCAGCGAGACCGCCGTGTCCGGCCGCTGCCCCCGCAGGGCGATCAGCCAGCCCGGCAGCAGGTATTCGGCGATGGTCATGCTCGCGGCCACCCGCAGCCGCGAGTCCCGCCGGCCGCGCAGGGCCTGCGCCCCCGCGTCGAAGGCCTCGGCGGCCGCCACCACCTGCCGGGCCCAGTCCGTGACGAGCGCGCCCTCCGCGGTCAGCGTGGAGCCGCGCGGGGAGCGGTCCACCAGCGCCACCCCGAGCCGGGCCTCCATGGCCCGGATCCGGCTGCTCGCCGCGGGCTGGGTGATGCCCAGCTCCCGGGCCGCCGCGCCCAGGCTGCCGTGCCGGGCCACGGCCAGCAGGAGCTCCAGGGCCCCCAGGTCGGGCACGCGGTGGGCGAGGGGGAGGGGCGGCGGTTCCTTGCTCATAAGGGCAGTTTATGAGGACATAGGAAGATCAGCTCTACTGGCCGGTTCCCGCCGGGCGGAACCTGGGTCCATGGCCTCCCTCGTACAGCCCCTCACCCCCGCCCGCACCACCGGCACCGGCACCCGCCGCCTGCCGGCCCTGCGCCACCTCGGCCCCAACTGGTACGCCTCCGTGATGGGCACGGCCATCGTCGCCAACGCCGGCGCCTCCCTCCCGTACTCCCTCCCGGGCCTGCGCGGGGCCTGCGAGGCCGTCTGGGCCCTGTCCGCCCTCGCCCTCGCCGTGCTCCTCACCGCCCGCGCCGGCCACTGGCTGCACCACCGCGACCAGGCCCGCGCCCACCTGCTCGACCCCGCCGTCGCCCCCTTCTACGGCTGCCTGTCCATGGCCCTCCTCGCGGTCGGCGCGGGCACCCTGACCGTCGGCAGCGAGGTCATAGGCCCCCGGGCGGCGCTGGCCGCGGACGCGGTGCTGTTCACCGCGGGCACCGCCGTCGGACTCGCCGCCGCCGTGGCCGTCCCCTACCTGATGGTCGTCCGGCACAGGGTCGAGGCCTCCTCGGCCAGCCCCGTCTGGCTGCTGCCCGTGGTCGCCCCCATGGTCTCCGCGGCCGTGGGCCCCCTGCTCATCCCCCACCTGCCCGCCGGACAGGCCCGCGAGGCCCTGCTGCTCGCCTGCTACGCCATGTTCGGGATCAGCCTGCTGGCCACCCTGCTGATGCTGCCCATGATCTTCGGACGGCTGATCGTCAGCGGCCCCCTGCCCCTGGCGCTGACCCCCACCCTGTTCCTGGTCCTGGGCCCCATGGGCCAGTCGGTCACCGCCGTCAACCAGCTCGCCGACCAGGCCGCCGCGTCCATCGGGAGCCCCTACGCCGAGGGACTGGGCGCCTTCGCCGTGATCTACGGCGTGCCCGTCATCGGCTTCGCCCTGCTGTGGGCCGCGCTGGCCGTGGCCATGGTCGTGCGCGCCGCCCGCTCCGGCATGGGCTTCGCGATGACCTGGTGGGCCTTCACCTTCCCCGTCGGCACCTGCGTCACCGGCGCCGAGGGCCTGGCCCGGCACACCGGGCTCACCGCCTTCCAGTGGCTGGCCGCGGCCCTGTTCGCCGCCCTGGTCGCCGCCTGGCTGACCGCCGCCTTCCACACCCTGCGCGGACTGGCCGCCGGCCGGCTGCTCGCCGCCCCCGCCCCCGCCCGCACCGCCGCCTGAGGGAGGGCACCGCCCCCCGGACAGGACCCGCCTCAGCCGGCCGACGGCCCGGGCGGGTCCTCCAGGTTCCAGGCCTCGTGCGGTACGCCGCTCAGCGAGGGGGCGGGCTCCGCGGGGCCGGAGGAGCCGGCGGGATCCGGGGCGCAGCCCGCGGCCCCCAGCACGGCAGCCCCCAGCAGCAGCGCGGCCGCGATCCGGCGGCGGGCGGCCGGGAGCCGCGTATGCGCGCCTGCGCCCGTGTGCACGCTCGTGCCCGTATTCGTGTTCGTGTTCGCGTTCACCTTCACGCAGCCACCCTACGGAAGGCCCCGCGGGCCTCAGCGGGCCGCGTCCAGTGCGGCGCCGAGTACCGCCGGGGCCTCGGTCAGCGAGGGCCCGTACCAGGTCAGGTGGCGGCCGCTGACGAGGGCGGCGGGGATCCCGGGGAAGGCCTCGGGGCCGTCGTCCGCGGCGAAGGCGTACGGCTCGTCGGGCAGCACCGCCAGATCGCAGCCCGCGGCGGCCAGTTCGGCCGCGGGCACCCGCGGGTACCGCTCGGCATGGCCCGCGTACGCGTTGCGCACGCCCAGGCGGGCCAGCAGGTCCCCCGCGAAGGTGTCGCGGCCCAGCACCATCCAGGGCCGCCGCCACACGGGCACGAAGGCCGTGCGCAGCCCGCCCGGCCGGTCCGCCGGGCCGGGCAGCCCCGCCCAGGCGGCCTCCGCCTCCGCCAGCCAGCCGGGCCGGGGCAGCCCGCAGCCGCGGACGAGGACCCGCTCCAGCTCCCGGAAGGCCTGCGGCAGGCTCCGCACCTCGGTGACCAGCACCTCCAGGCCCGCGGCCCGCAGCGCCGCGAGGTCGGCGGGCCGGTTCTCCTCCTCGTTGGCGAGGACGAGCCCGGGGCGCAGGGCGGTGACGGCCCGCACGTCGGGGTTCTTGGTCCCGCCGATGCGTACGGCGTCCAGGCCCGTCGGGTGGGTGCACCAGTCGGTGGCGCCCACCAGCAGTTCGGGGGCCGTGGCGGCCA
The DNA here is from genome assembly GCF_055600495.1 of Streptomyces sp. NPDC038213. Classification (NCBI taxonomy): domain Bacteria; kingdom Bacillati; phylum Actinomycetota; class Actinomycetes; order Kitasatosporales; family Streptomycetaceae; genus Streptomyces; species Streptomyces sp. NPDC038213. The sequence continues at coordinate 34,334 of NZ_JBVJYM010000037.1, read as the reverse complement.
CGGCCTCCGTCAGCGAGGGGACCAGCGAGACCACCCGCGGGCCGCGGCGGGTCACCGGCCGGGGGGTTCGGCGGTCGCGGCGATGTGGTCGCCGACGGCCACGACGAGGATGCGGGTGTCCTCGGACACGGCCCGCCAGCGGTGGCGCACCCCGCCCGAGAGGAAGAGCGCGTCCCCGCTCTCCAGGCGGTGGGCCCGGCCCTCGGCCTCGACCTGGCAGGCCCCGGCGACCACGTACATCAGCTCGTCGTTGCGGTGCTGGTACTCGCGGCCGGCGTCCTGCTCGCCGGTGAACTCCAAGGCGTGCAGCTGGTGGTGGCCGCGGACCAGGGCGCGGACACCCTCGACGGTGCCGGGGCCGGAGTCCCCGGCGCGGACCAGGTCGACCGTGCGCGTGGTGTCGGAGGCGGCGAGCAGTTCGACGGCGGTGGTCTCCAGGGCGGCCGCGACCCGCTCCAGGGAGCGCATGCTGGGCCGGGCCCGCTCGTTCTCTATCTGGCTGAGGAAGGGGACCGACAGGCCGCTGCGCGCCGAGACCGCGGCGAGGGTGAGCTGCAGGGCCCGGCGCCGCTTGCGCACCGCCGTGCCGACCCGGAGCGGCTCCTTCGCGTCCTTCTCCCGGTCCTTCTGCTTCTCGTCGCTGTCCTCGCGGCGTACCCGGTCTTCCCTGGCGTCCATGGCGGGGCTGCCCTCCCCTTGTCCGATCGCACATCGGTGTGCTGTAAGCACCTTACGCAGCTTCGGGTCCAGGTTTCGCGCCCACGGCCCACCCGGCCCGCACCCGGTGGCGAAGTCGTCCGGAACTCCCGCCTCCGGAGCCCTTCCCGTGTATGGCCTGCCGCCCCTGCCGTGCACGGCCCGTCACTGTCGGTGGGGTGAGGCATCATCGTCAGCGTGACCCGACGCCTGATGCTCCTCGACACCGCCTCCCTCTACTACCGCGCGTACTTCGGCGTGCCGGACTCCGTCCGCGCACCCGACGGCACTCCGGTCAACGCCGTGCGCGGGCTCCTCGACTTCATCGGCCGGCTGGTCCAGGACCACCGCCCGGACGATCTCGTGGCCTGCATGGACGCCGACTGGCGGCCGCACTGGCGGGTCGAGCTGATCCCGACGTACAAGGCGCACCGCGTGGCGGTGGAGTCCCCCTCGGGCCCGGACGAGGAGGAGACCCCGGACACGCTGGGCCCGCAGGTCCCGGTGATCGAGGCCGTGCTGGACGCCTTCGGCATTGCGCGCGTCGGCGCGGAGGGGTACGAGGCGGACGACGTGATCGGCACGCTGGCGACCCGGGCCCGGGGCCCGGTGGACATCGTCACGGGCGACCGGGACCTGTACCAGCTCGTGGACGACGCCCGCGGGGTGCGGGTGCTCTACCCCCTGAAGGGGGTGGGCACGCTCCAGCTGACGGACGAAGCCGTGCTCCGCGAGAAGTACGGGGTGGACGGGCCCGGTTACGTGGACCTGGCGCTGCTGCGCGGGGACCCGAGCGACGGCCTGCCGGGGGTCCCGGGCATCGGCGAGAAGACGGCGGCGAAGCTGCTCGACGCCTTCGGGAGCCTGGACGGGATCATGGCCGCCGTGGACGACCCGGCGGCGAAGCTCACCCCCTCGCAGCGCCGGAAGCTGGACGAGGCGCGGGCGTACGTGGCGGTGGCCCCGAAGGTGGTCCGCGTGGCCTCGGACGTCCCCCTGGCCCCCTTCGACCCGGCGCTGCCGGCCTCCCCGGCCGATCCGGCGGCCCTCGACGAGCTGGCCCGGCGCTGGGGTCTGGGCGGAGCCGTCGGCAGGCTGATCTCCACTCTCGGCTCCTGAAGTGCTAACTTAGGCTTGCCTAAGTGGTTGACCGGGCGGCGCGGAGCACCCGCATGGCTGCGCGCCCGCCGGTCGTCCTGCACATCAGGGGATCAGGGAGACGTCGTGGCTGAAGGACCCGCCCGCAAGGTCGGCACCGCCGTAGTCGTGCGCACCGAGCGGCTCACGCGGCACATGGTGCGTGTGGTGCTGGGCGGTGAGGAGCTGGCCGGTTTCGACGCGGGCGAGTACACCGACCACTACATCAAGATCCTCTTCGCGGCCGAGGGCGCCGTCTACCCCGAGCCCTGGGACATGGAGCAGATCCGCGCGGACTTCCCGCGCGACCAGTGGCCGCGCAACCGCGCCTACACCGTCCGCAGCTGGGACCCGGCCCACCGGGAGCTCAGCGTCGACTTCGTCGTCCACGGCGACGAGGGCATCGGCGGCCCCTGGGCCGCCCGCGTCCAGCCCGGCGAGCACGTCTACTTCCTCGGCCCCGGCGGCGGGTACGCCCCGGACCCGGAGGCCGACTGGCACCTCCTGGCGGGCGACGAGTCCGCGCTGCCCGCCATCGCCGCGGCCATGGAGCGCATCCCGGCCGGCGCCACCGTCCACGCCTTCGTCGAGGTGGACGGGGAGCAGGACGAGGTCAAGATCATCACCCCGGACGGGGACGGCCCGGTCTGGCTGCACCGGGGCGGCCGCCCGGTGGGCGAGGCACTGGTCGAGGCCGTCACCTCGCTGGAGTTCCCGGCCGGCACCCCGCACGTGTTCGTCCACGGCGAGGCCGGTTTCGTCCGCGACCTGCGCCGCTTCCTGCGCCTGGAGCGCGGGATCCCGCGGGAGCGGCTGTCGGTCTCGGGCTATTGGCGGGCGGGCCAGACCGACGAGGGCTGGCGCTCGATCAAGCAGGAGTGGAACGCCGCGGTGGAGGCCGAGCAGGAGTCCTGAGCCCGCAGGGCCGGGACCGCTCCCGCGGCGGACTTAGGGTGGTGCGGTGAGACGCCGCACCGCACCGCCCCCCTCGCCCCTCCCCCAGCGGGACGGCATCGACCCCGTCCGCCTGCGCCTGCCGCCGGACGGCACGTGGGAGACCGTCGGCGGGTACCTCGCCGAGCGCTACAGCGGCGGGCCCGGCGCCCTGGCCGTGGTCGGGCTGCTGGAGCGGGGCGAGGTGTTCGGGGAGCAGGGCCGGCCCGTGGCGGCCGGCGACCCGTACGTCCCCGGCGGGAACCTGTGGTTCCACCGGGAGCCGGCCCCCGAGGCCCCCGTGCCCTTCCGGGTGGCGGTCCTGTACCGCGACGCGCACCTCGTGGTGGCCGACAAGCCGCACTTCCTCGCCACCACCCCGCGCGGCAGCCACGTGCGCGAGACCGTCCTCGCCCGGCTGCGCCGGGAGCTGGAGCTGCCCGAACTGAGCCCGGCGCACCGGCTGGACCGGCTGACGGCCGGGCTGGTGATGCTGACGGTCCGCCGCGAGGACCGCGGGGCCTACCAGGCGCTGTTCCAGCGCAGGGAGGTCCACAAGGAGTACGAGGCCCTCGCCCCGTACGATCCGCAGCTCGCGGCCACCCTGCCGCGCACGGTCCGCAGCCGCATCGAGAAGGTCCGCGGGGTGATCGCCGCCGCGGAGGTCCCGGGCCCGCCCAACAGCGAGAGCCGCGTCGAACTCCTCGAGCACCGCGGCGCGCTGGGCCGCTACCGGCTGACCCCCGCCACCGGCCGCACCCACCAGCTGCGCGTGCACATGAACGCGCTCGGCCTGCCGATCCTCGGCGATCCGGTCTACCCGCAGGTCACCGACCCGGCCCCCGACGACTACCGCGACCCGCTGCAACTGCTCGCGCGGCGGCTGGAGTTCACCGACCCGGTGACCGGCCGGGACCGCCGCTTCGAAAGCACCCGCACCCTGGCGGCCTGGCCGGCCTGAGCACCCGGCCCGCGGAGCCCGCACGCACGGCTCAGCCCGCCCGCACGCCCACCCCGGCCGGGCCCCCGCCCAGGCCCGCGATCCGCAGGGCCGCGTCGGCCGCCGCGTCCGCGAACTCGGCCAGCGGCCGCAGCGGTTCGTCACCGCGGATCAGGATCGTCCCCTCGACCAGCCCGAAGACCAGGCCGGCGCGCAGGTCGAGCTCCGTCCGCGGCAGCCGCGCCCCCGCCGCGGTCAGCGCCAGCAGGGACCGGTAGGCGCCCTTCAGTTCGGCGCGCACCCGGCGGAACTCCGCGAACCGCTCCCCGCGGACCTCGGGGAGCAGGTACAGCGCCCCCGGGTTGTGCGGCCCGCCGCACAGCAGCAGCACATCGGCGCGGCACAGCTCCCACAGCCTGCGCCCGGCCGGCCGGTCGGCCGCGGCGAGCAGCCGCCGCGCCAGCTCCAGGGAGGGCGCGACCGTCGACTCCAGCAGTTCCGCGAGCAGCTGCTCCTTGCCGCCGAAGTAGTGGTACATCGTGGCCTGCCGCATCCCGGCCCGGCCCGCCACGGCACGCGTGGTCGTCGCGGCGTACCCGCGGACGGTGAACAGCTCGGCCGCCGCCCCCAGGAGCTCCTCCCGGGGCGACAGCCCGCTGTCCGGCCGCCGGTCGGCCCGCGGACGGCCGACCCGACGACCCGTTGGTTCCATGAACCGATCGTCGCACAGCGCGACGTCCGCGATCACGGCCGGAAGACCAGAGCGGAGCCGCCCCCTCCTCGGAGGAAGGCCCAAAGGCCCGGGCCCCGGGCCCGGTCCCGCCTCAGCCCACCGAGCTGTACGCCACCACCCCGCGCAGCAGCCCGTCCACGGCCTTGCGGGCGTTGCGCGCGACCGTGGAGCCGGCCTCCCCGGAGGAGGCGGGGGCCGCCGCCGCGATCTGCCCGAGCACGTCGATGACCTGCTTGCACCAGCGCACGAAGTCGCCCGCCGGCATCTCCGCCTCGCGCAGCACCTCGTCCAGCCCCTTGCCCGAGGCCCACTGGTACGCGGCCCAGGCGAACCCGAGGTCGGGCTCCCGCTGGCCCACGCCCTCGGCCCCGTTGATCCGGTGCTGCTCCTCCAGGGCGTCCAGCCGGCCCCAGATGTGCACCATCTCGGCCAGGGCGGCCTTCACCGGCCCGCCCGGCACCTTCGGCGCCACGGCGTCGTCGGACTGCCGCGCCTCGAAGACCAGCGCCGAGACGCACGCGGCCAGTTCGGCGGGGGCGAGCCCCTCCCAGACCCCGGCCCGCAGGCACTCCGAGGCGAGCAGGTCCAGCTCGCCGTAGAGCCGCGCCAGCCGCTTCCCGTGCTCGGTGACCTCGTCCTCGCGCAGGTAGTCCAGCTCGGTCAGCAGGGCGTGGATCCGGTCGAAGGTCCGCGCGATCGTGTTGGTGCGGCCCTCGATCCGCCGCTCCAGCTGCCTGGTGTCCCGCTGGAGCCGGTGGTAGCGCTCCGCCCAGCGGGCGTGGTCCTCCCGCTCGTCGCAGCCGTGGCAGGGGTGCGCCCGCAGCTCGGACCGCAGCCGGGCGATCTGCCGGTCGTCCGCGGCGGCGGCCCGGCCGCGCCGCTGGCGGTCCGGCACGATGTGCCCGGCCTTCGTGCGCAGCGCCGAGGCCAGGTCCCGGCGGGACTGCGGCGAGCGCGCGTTGAAGGACTTCGGGATCCGCATCCGCTCCAGCGCCTCGACGGGCACCGGGAAGTCGATCGCGGCCAGCCGCTTGACCTGCCGCTCCGCCGTCAGCACCAGGGGGCGCGGGCCCTCCTGGTACTCGTACCCGCGGTGCCCGTTGGACCGGCCCGCCGGCACGCCCGGGTCCAGCACCAGCGCCAGCCCGGCGAACTTGCCCGTCGGCACGTGGATCACATCGCCCGGCTTCAGCTTCTCCAGCGAGGCCGCGGCCTGCACCCGGCGCTGCGCCGCGCCCTGCTTGGCGAGGTCGGTCTCCCGGTCCTTGAGGTCGCGGCGCAGCTGCGCGTACTCCTCGAAGTCCCCCAGGTGGCAGGTCATGCCCTCGCGGTAGCCCTCCAGGCCCTCCTCGTTGCGCTGCACCTGGCGGGAGATGCCCACCACCGAGCGGTCCGCCTGGAACTGGGCGAAGGAGGTCTCCAGCAGCTCGCGCGAGCGGTGCCGCCCGAACTGCTGGACCAGGTTGACGGCCATGTTGTACGAGGGCTTGAAGCTGGAGCGCAGCGGGTACGTGCGCGTGCCGGCGAGGCCGGCCAGGGCCTCGGGGTCCATCCCGCGCTGCCACAGCACCACCGCGTGGCCCTCGACGTCGATGCCGCGGCGCCCGGCCCGGCCGGTGAGCTGCGTGTACTCGCCGGGGGTGATGTCGGCGTGCTGCTCGCCGTTCCACTTGACCAGCTTCTCCAGGATCACCGTGCGCGCGGGCATGTTGATGCCCAGCGCCAGGGTCTCCGTGGCGAACACGGCCTTGACCAGGCCGCGGACGAACAGCTCCTCCACGACCTCCTTGAAGGTGGGCAGCATGCCCGCGTGGTGCGCGGCGACCCCGCGCTCCAGGCCTTCCAGCCACTCGTAGTACCCGAGCACGTGGAGGTCCTCGGCGGGGATCGACGCCGTGCGCTCCTCGACGATCTCGCGGACCTTCAGGCGGGCCTCGTCGTCGTTGAGCCGCAGGCCCGCGTACAGGCACTGCTGGACGGCGGCCTCGCAGCCGGCCCGGCTGAAGATGAACGTGATCGCGGGCAGCAGGCCCTCGTTGTCGAGGCGGTCGATGACCTCCGGGCGGCCCGGGGTCCAGATCCGGTTGCGCGAGCGGCGCTCCCGCTCCCGGTCGGCCTCGCGGACCATCTTGCCGCGGCGCCGGTCGCGCGGGTTGTACGTGCGGCTGTTCTCCATGCGCGCCATGCGCAGCAGGTCGGGGTTGACCTCCCGGCGGGCGGAGCCGCGGCCCCCGTGGTCGCTCTCCTCCTCGAAGAGGTCGTAGACCCGGCGGCCGGCCATCACGTGCTGCCACAGCGGGACGGGCCGCTCCTCGGAGACGATCACCTCGGTGTCCCCGCGGACGGTGTCCAGCCAGTCGCCGAACTCCTCGGCGTTCGACACCGTCGCCGAGAGCGACACCAGGGTCACCGACTCCGGCAGGTGGATGATCACCTCCTCCCAGACGGCACCGCGGAAGCGGTCGGAGAGGTAGTGCACCTCGTCCATGACCACGTACCCGAGTCCCAGGAGGGACTGCGAGCCCGCGTACAGCATGTTCCGCAGCACCTCGGTGGTCATGACCACGACCGGGGCCTCGGAGTTGACGCTGTTGTCGCCGGTGAGCAGGCCGACCTTGTCGGCGCCGTAGCGCTTGACCAGGTCGGCGTACTTCTGGTTCGACAGCGCCTTGATGGGGGTGGTGTAGAAGCACTTGCGGCCCTGCGCCAGGGCCAGGTGCACGGCGAACTCGCCGACGATCGTCTTGCCGGATCCGGTCGGCGCGGCCACGAGCACGCCCTTGCCGGCCTCCAGCGCACGGCACGCCTCGATCTGGAAGGGGTCCAGGCCGAACTCGTACATCTCGCGGAAGGGGGCCAGGGCAGTGGCCTCCTCTGCGGCACGGATCCGGGCGGCGGCGTACGCCTCGGCGGGGGAGAAGTCCTCTGTCATCTTGCCTCCGAGCCTACCCGGCGCCTCCGACAGCGGGCGCGATCTTTATCTACCCCCGGCACCGGCCGCTTGCACCCCGGGCGGACCCGTCAGCACCCGCACCGCCCCGGGCACGCACTGCGCGTCCACCGGCAGAGCCCCCAGCGGCTCCCCGTCGGCGTACGCCGTGATCCCCGGCGCCTCCAGCCGCACCCGGGCCGCCCGGTACACGGTCACCTTCGGATGGGACAGGTGCGTGCCCTTGTACACGCGCGGGAACACCCTCAGCAGCGTGGCCCGGCTGCAGTCCCCGACCACCGTCACGTCGAACAGCCCGTCGTCGGTCCGCGCGTCCGCGCAGATCCGCATCCCCCCGCCGTACGAGCTGCCGTTGCCCACCGCGACCAGCGCGGCCTCGGTCTCGACCACCCGGCCGTCCAGCTCGATCCGGTACGGGAACGGCCGGAAGGCGGCCAGCTCGGCCAGGATCGCCAGGTCGTACTTGAACCGGCCCGCGGGCAGCCGCATCCGGTTGCCGCGGTCGTTGACCCGCGAGTCGAAGCCCGAGCACAGCACCGTCCCGTACCAGCGCTCCGCGGCCCCCGGCGCGCCCGTGCGGACCCGGCCCAGGTCCACCTCGCGCACCCACGCCCCCTTCAGCGCCCCGGCCGCCAGCCGGCCCGCGGCCGCCGGGTCCCCGACGGGCAGGCCCAGGGCGCGGGCGAAGTCGTTGCCGGTGCCGACGGCCACCACGCCCAGCGGGACCAGGGTCCCGGCGAGCACCTGGAGGGCCAGCGAGACCATGCCGTCCCCGCCCACGGCGACCACCGCACCGGTACCGCCCGCGACCGCCTCCTCCAGCCGCCGCCGCGCATCGACCGCGTCCGTGCCGACGACGCTGCGCACCGAGAAGCCGGCCGCCCGCAATGCGGAAGCGGCCGGCTGCGCGGCGTGCGCGCCCCGGCCGCGGCCCGCGGTGGGATTGACGAAAAGGGTGATCTCCGAGGTCACCGCCCGGACACTACCCGTCAGGTCGCGTCGTCGTAACCGGTAGCGCGGGACCGGCCGCCGTCGGCCTGCTCGGGGAGCGCCGCCGGGGCGGGCACGGGCTCGATCCCGCCGAGCGCCGCCGGGGTGAGGTCCAGCTCCGAGGCCTCGTCGTCGCCGAGCTCCGCGTCGGGGTCCCTGCGCCGCCTGCGGCGGTCGTTCAGCAGGCAGATCCCCACCGCGATGAAGTACAGGGCGATGATCGGCGCGGCCAGGGCCAGCATGGTCGGCGGGTCGCCGGTGGGCGTGGCGAAGGCCGAGAACAGCGTGATGCCCAGCACGAACCCGCGCCACCAGCCCGCCATCCGCCTGCCGGTGAGCACCCCGGTGAAGTTGAGCAGGACCAGCAGCAGCGGCAGCTCGAAGGCCAGGCCGAAGACCACGATCAGGCGGCTGACCAGGTCGAGGTAGTCGTCGACCGGCAGCAGGTTGCGGGCGTGCTCGGGCGTGAAGTCGAGCAGGATCTCCGCGGTCTGCGGAAGGATGTTGTACGCGAGGACCGCACCCGACATGAACAGCGGGGCACCGACCACGACGAAGCTGATCGCGTACTTCTTCTCGTGCCCGTGCAGACCCGGGGCGACGAAGGCCCACAGCTGGTACAGCCACACCGGCGCCGAGAGCACCACGCCGGCGGCGAGCGCCACCTTCATGGCGATCGAGAACGGCGCGATCAGACCGTTCACGGTCATGTCCGCACAGGGCCGCCCGTTGATCTGCCGGACCACGCCCTCCGTGCAGCCCACCGAGTCCAGCATCGGCCTCAGCATGAAGTCGATCAGCTCGCGGTAGAAGAACAGCGAGACGATGGTGACGACGAGGATCGCCAGCACCGACTTCAGCAGGCGGTTTCTCAGCTCACGCAGGTGCTCCGCGAGGGGCATGCGCCCCTCGACGTCCTTCTCCTGCTTGCGGGCAGACTTGAGCAACCCACGTCCCTTGTCTCGTGCAGTGGTCAACAGCGGGGTGGAACGTGCCGGATCAGCCCTGGGTCGTGCGGTCCGGCTCGCTCACCGGGCGGGCGCTGGAGACGTCGCCGGGGGCGGCCTGGATGGTCTTGGGAGCGGTGGACGACGGGGCCGGGTCGGCGGGGGCACCCCCGGCCGCCGCAGCACCCTCGTCGTCCTTCTTCATCGCCTTCGCCTCGCTCTTGAGGATCCGGGCGGACTTGCCGAGGGAGCGCGCCATGTCGGGGAGCTTCTTCGCACCGAAGAGCAGGATGATGACCCCGAGAATGACGAAGATCTCCCAACCCCTGAGGTTGCCAAGCATAAGTCTCTTCCTTTTCACGGAGGATTGGTGCACGCCCCCGGACGGCTGCCCTGGAGTCGCTCCAAGGATCGTAACCCGCGGGTGTGAACGCCCGGCAATCCCCCGGCGTCGTCAGGATTGCGGAGCGCCCGGGCGCAGGGCGCCCCCCGTACGCGCCAGACCCTCCGCCGCATCCTCCAGCTCCCCCGCCGCCCGCCCGATCCGGACACTGGCGTCGGCCACCTGGAGCGAGAGCCTGCGCACCTCCAGGAACACCCGCACCGCCAGGACGGCGAGCACCATCAGCCCGAGGAAACCCAGCGCAATCGCGATCATCGGCCACAGCATGGGCACGAGCCTAGACGCTGCGCAGGGTGCGCACGCCACCACCCGTGAGGAGCTCCACGATCCGCTCCCCGGCCGGCTTGCGCACGGACACCCCGCACTCGGGGCAGGTGAACGAGTAGAAGGTGGAGCGCCTGCTGCCGCCGATCGCCAGCCGCAGGGCCCCCGCCGCCAGCTCGAAGCGCGCCCGGCAGTCCGGGCAGGCCGCCTTGAACAGCACCTCCCCCACCGCGCACAGCGCCGACTTCCCCGGCCGACCCGGCCTGCCCGGAACCCCCGGGCCTCCCACCGTCATCCCCGCGCTCCCCCTCAGCCCTGGACCTCGTACCTGTCCCGCCCCTGGCCCTGCGCCCCCGGCAGCCCGGCCGCGGCCGCGGGGCCCACGGGCGCGTCCTCGCGCCCGTACGCCTCCAGCGCCTCGCGCGCCGCCTGCCGGGCGCTGTCGGCCAGCTCCTGCGGGGAGGTGATCCGCCCGTCCCGGCCCAGGCGCAGCGCCAGCCGGCGCAGGGAGGCCGGGTCCGGGGTGCGCAGCACGATCCGCAGCCCGCCGTCGGGCAGCTCGCGCGCACTGTCGTGCGGGTAGTACTCGGCCACCCACCGGCCGCCGGGGCCGACCTCGACCACGACCTCCGGATCCTCGGCGGCCGGCTGCACCAGACCCTCGGACAGGTCCCGCGGCTCGATCGCCGGGGGCTCCGCCCGCTCGTCGAGCAGCCGGATCTCCGCCACCCGGTCCAGCCGGAAGGTGCGGCGCGCCTCGGAGAGGTGGCACCAGCCCTCCAGGTACGTGTGGCCCACGGCGAACAGCCGGATCGGGTCCACGGTCCGCTCGGTGAGCTCGTCGCGCGCCGGCGAGTAGTAGCGCAGCCACAGCCGGCGCCGCTCCGAGATCGCCCGGTCGACGTCCGCGAAGACCCCGCCCTCCGACTCGAAGGTCACCGACAGCCGCGCACTGGCGCCCGCGGCCTCGCCGGCCGCCGCCTCCAGCTTCGCGGTGGCCCGCAGCAGGGCGTCCCGGTCGCTCTCCCGCAGCCCCGGCAGGGTGGCCACGGCCCGCGCCGCCACGAGCAGCGCGGTGGCCTCGTCGGCGGCAAGCCGCAGCGGCTCCGCCGTGGACTCCCCCGACGCGTCCGGATTGCGCCACCAGATGCGCTCCCCGTCGGTGTCGATGTCGAGCAGGTCCCCGCCGCGGAAGCTCGTCCCGCACATCGGCAGCACGTCCAGGTCCGAGATCAGCTCGTCCTGGGTGATCCCGAAGGCGCGCGCGACGTCCGCGATCCGCGCCCCGGGGCGCTCCCGCAGGTACGTCACGAGCGACAGCATCCGCCGGGTCTGGTCAATGGCATTCGCAGCCATGCTGGTACGCGTCCCCTCAGCCCTTGGCCACGGCTCGCAGCCGGTCCACCACATCGGCCCGCAGATCCGCGGGCTCCAGCACCACCACGTCCGGCCCGAACTCGACGAGCCAGGCGTCCAGTCCATGCCCGTACGGGATCTCCAGCTCGTCCCAGCCGCCGTCCAGCTCGCGCACGGCGCTCGCCCGGGCCCGCAGCGGGTACCCGGCACCCGACCGCAGCCGGATCCGCGCGGACCGGTCGGCGGTCTCCCCCGCCCACCCGGCCACGGTCTCCCGCACCGTCACCACGTCCGGCACCTCGGCGGTGTACGCACCCGCGCGGGACTTCACCTTGCCGGTGATCCGCGACAGCCGGAACACCCGCTCCGCACCCCGCTCCCGGTCGAACCCGGCCAGGTACCACTGCCCGCGCCAGCACTCCAGCGCCCAGGGCTCCACCTGCCGCTGCCCGGGCCGCGCCGCATTGGACCTGCGGTAGTCGAAGGTCACCGGCCGCCGGTCCCGGCAGGCCAGCATGAGCGGCTCGAACGCCGCCTCGTGCACGGGGATCCGCGGCTCGATCGCACTGTGCTGGCCCCCGTACGGATCACCCGCCTCCGGCATCCCGGCCGCGCGCAGCTTCTGCAGGGCCCCGCTGGCCGCCCCGGCGAGCCGGGCCTGCTGCCAGACCTTCGCGGCCAGGCCCAGCGCGGCGGCCTCCTCGGCGTCCAGGGAGACCGGGGGCAGCCGGTTGCGGTCCCGGCGGGCCAGGTACCCGGTCTCGCCGTCGAGGTTCTCGACGGTCTCGATGACCAGGCCCAGCTCCCGCAGGTCGTCCTTGTCCCGCTCGAACATGCGGTTGAAGGAGTCGTCGTTGCCCGCTTCGAGGTACGCCTCGATGGAACCGCGCAGCTCGCGCTTGCTGAGCGGCCGCCGGGTCCCCAGCAGGCACAGTGCCAGGTTCATCAGCCGCTCGGCCTTGGCAATCGCCATCGACGCCCTTCCCCGCGTAACCAGTCGTGACCGTTGACCGTACCGCCCCCGCGCGTCCGGGCAAAAGCGAGGGGCCCCCGCCGTCCGGCAGGGGCCCCTTACTGATCACGGGTGTCCGGATCAGACGCCCATCAGGTCGCACACGAAGATGAGGGTCTCGCCCGGGGCGATCACGCCGCCGCCCGCGCCGCGGTCGCCGTACGCGAGGTGCGCCGGGATGACCAGCTGGCGGCGGCCGCCGACCTTCATGCCCTGGATGCCCTTGTCCCAGCCCTGGATGACCTGGCCCGCGCCCAGCTGGAACTGGAGCGGGGCGCCGCGGTTCCAGGAGGCGTCGAACTCCTCGCCCGTGGACAGGGCCACGCCGACGTAGTGGACCTTGACGGAGTCGCCCGCCTTGGCCTCGGCGCCGTCGCCCTCCCAGATCTCCTTGATCACCAGGTCGGCGGGGACGCCGTCCTCGTAGAAGTCGATCTCGGGCTTCTCGAGCTTGTCGCTCACTGCACTGCTCCTCAGATGTACGTCGGGTCGACCGGAACAGTCTTACATCGCGCCGACGATGTCGACGACGAACACCAGGGTGGAGTTGGCCGGCAGCTCCGGACCCTTGTCCTGGTCCTTGTACGCCTGCGCCGCCGGGATCACCAGCAGGACGCGGTCGCCGACCTTCTTGCCGACGAGGCCCTTGTCCCAGCCCTCGATGACCTGGCCCTGGCCGATGACCGTGCTGAACGGCGCACCGGTCTTCCAGGAGTTGTCGAACAGCGTGGCCTTCGCCTTGCCCTCGTTGATCTTCCAGGCGGCGCCGCTGTACTGCATGTACACGGTCTGGCCGCTCTTGACCACGGGGCCCTTGCCCTCGATCAGCACCTTGGAGACGAGCTCCTTCGGCGGGTCGTTCTTGGGAACGGCGATCTCGGCGGCCTCCGGCTTGTCCGCCTTGACCTGCGGCAGGTCCGACGGGATCGGGGCCTGCTTGCCCTCGGCCATCTTCGGCATGACCTGCTCCAGGTCCATCACGAAGACCAGGTTGTCCGTGCCCGAGATGCCCAGCTGCTGGTTGCCGCCGGCACCGAAGGCCGCGGCCGGCGGGGCCACGACCAGCAGGCGGCTGCCCGCCTTCTTGCCCAGCACCGCGTCGCTGAACATCGGGAGGATCTTCGCCGAGCCCGCCGGGACCACCAGCGCCTGGCCGCCCTGGTCGTACGAGCCCTGCAGCTCCTTGCCCGACTTCCAGACCTTGCCGGCGAACTTCGTCACCACCAGGTCGTCCTTCTTCACCTCCGGACCCGTGCCCTCGGAGACCACCTTCACCACGAACTTGCCGCTCGGGTTGCCCTTGGGCACCGTGATCACCGGCTTCTTGCCCGCGTCACCCGCGACCGTCGGCATCGGCTCGGCCTCGGCGACCGGCTTGGGCGCACCCGCGCCCGGCGACTGCGACGCCGCGGCATCGTCCTTCTTCTTCTCGGCATCGTTGTCGCCCCCACCGCAGGCCGCAGTGAGCATCAGGGCCGGCACGATGAGCGCGGCAGCAAGTCGGCGTCGCACAGTGGTCCTCGGGGTAGGTGGGATGGTCCGTAGGTCACGGCCACTCTACGGCCAAGTAGCCTCCCGCCAAGCCCCCGGGCAGCACAGGGGCCCCGTACGCCACGCGCACGGGGCCCGAGCGGCCGCTCCCTCCGGCCCCCCGCGGGGCACCGGACGATCCGGTCACATTCCGGCGATCAGCTTCTCCACCCGGTCGTCCACCGACCGGAACGGGTCCTTGCACAGCACGGTCCGCTGCGCCTGGTCGTTCAGCTTCAGGTGCACCCAGTCCACCGTGAAGTCCCGGCGCTGCTCCTGCGCCCGCCGGATGAAGTCCCCGCGCAGCCGCGCCCGCGTCGTCTGCGGGGGCACCGACTTGCCCTCGAAGATCTTGAGGTCGTTGCAGATCCGCGCCGCCTGGCCCTTGCGCTCCAGCAGGTAGTACAGCCCCCGCCGGCGGTGGATGTCGTGGTACGCGAGGTCTATCTGCGCCACGCGCGGATTCGACATGGTCATGTTGTGCTTGGCGCGGTACCGCTCGATCAGCCGGTACTTCATCACCCAGTCGATCTCGGTCTCGATCCGGCCGAGGTCCTCCGCATCCACCGCGTCGAGGGTGCGGCCCCACAGCTCCAGGACCTGCGCCACCGTGCCCGTACGGATCCCGCGGCGCTCCGCGAAGTCCACGGCCTTGTCGAAGTACTCCCGCTGGATCTCCAGCGCCGAGGCCTCCCGTCCGCTGGCCAGCCGCACCTTGCGCTGACCCGTGATGTCGTGGCTGACCTCGCGGATGGCCCGGATCGGGTTCTCCAGGGTCAGGTCCCGCATCACCGTGCCCGCCTCGATCATGCGCAGCACCAGGTCGGTCGCCCCGACCTTCAGCAGCATGGTCGTCTCGGACATGTTCGAGTCACCGACGATCACGTGCAGCCGCCGGTAGCGCTCCGCGTCCGCGTGCGGCTCGTCGCGGGTGTTGATGATGGGCCGCGAGCGGGTGGTCGCCGAGCTGACGCCCTCCCAGATGTGCTCCGCCCGCTGGCTCACGCAGTACACCGCTCCGCGCGGGGTCTGCAGCACCTTTCCCGCACCGCAGATCAGCTGCCGCGTCACGAGGAACGGGATCAGGATGTCGGCGAGCCGGGAGAATTCCCCGTGCCGCGCCACGAGGTAGTTCTCATGGCAGCCGTACGAGTTTCCCGCCGAGTCGGTGTTGTTCTTGAAGAGATAGACGTCCCCCGCGATTCCCTCCTCGTGGAGACGTCGTTCTGCGTCGACGAGCAGGCCTTCCAGAATGCGCTCGCCCGCCTTGTCGTGCGTGACCAGTTCGGTCACGTTGTCACATTCGGGAGTTGCATATTCCGGATGTGAACCCACGTCGAGGTACAACCGGGCTCCGTTCCGCAGGAAGACATTGCTGCTGCGGCCCCATGACACGACACGGCGGAAGAGGTAGCGCGCCACTTCGTCAGGAGACAGTCGGCGCTGTCCCCTGAACGTGCACGTGACGCCGTACTCGTTCTCCAGCCCGAAAATGCGGCGGTCCATGACTGAACATTACGCCTTCTGCCCTGTCCCCAAACCGGGTTCGACGCCGCCGTTCCGATCATTTTCAGATCAGCGCGCGGAAACCCCCGCTTCCGGACCGGCCGCGACCCGCCCGGCGGAGCCCGCAGCGCCGCCCGGCGCACCCGCCGGCGCGTGCGCCCCCGGCGCGCTGCCCGCGACCTTCTGCGCCCGCCCCGGACCCGACAGGGCCCGCTGAGTAGCCGTCAGGACCACGAACGCCGCAGCCCCTCCGGCCACCGCCACCCCGAACCCGGCCGCCGTGCCGACCCCTTCCACCACCGGACCCGCCGCAGCCGTACCGATCGCCGCACCCACACCGAAGAAGGTGACCAGCCAGGAGAAGGCCTCCGTCACCGTCCCCGCCGGAGCGTGCCGGTCGACCACCAGGAAGGCACAGGCCAGCGAAGGCGCCAGGAACACACCCGCGACAGCGCACAGCGCGGCCATCGGCACCGGCCCCGGGATCAGCAGCAGCGGTACGTACCCCAGCGCCAGCAGCCCCACCAGGACCGTGAGCCGCCGCTCCGCAGGACCCGCCCACTGCCGGGCCCCGTACGTCACACCGCCCACCAGCGCACCCAGACCCAGCGCCGCCATCAGCCAGCCGTACACCGCCTCGCCGCCGTGCAGATCGGCGTACGCCACACCCGCCACACTGATCGAGCCCAGCGCCGAACCCACGAAGAAGAAGGCGGCGAGCAGCGCCAGCAGCCCCCGCGAGCGCAGCGCGCCCAGCCAGTGCGCCTCGCGCGGCTCCGAACGCCACGCCCGGGCAGGCTCCGAGGTCACCACGGCCAGCGCACCCAGCACACCGAGCGCGTTGATCACCATCAGCGCGGCCGCCGGGGACCACAGGGCGACCAGCAGGGTCACCATCAGCGGACCGACCGTGTACATGATCTCCTGGGCCACGGCGTCCATCGCGTACGCCGCGTGCACCTTGTCCTGGCGCCCGCCGAGCACGCTGGGCCACAGGGCCCGCAGACCGCCCTCCAGCGGGGGCGTGAACAGCCCCGCGACCACCGCCGCCGCGTACGCCAGCACCAGGTGGCCCGTACCGGCCACGGCCAGCACCGCCATCGCCGCGGCCGAGACCACGGCCGCGGGCAGCTGGATGCGCGGCTGCCCGTACAGGTCCACGGCCCGGCCCAGGAGCGGCTGCCCCACCGCCGTCGCCAGACCGTAGGCGGCGGCGAGGGCTCCGGCCAGCGTGTAGCTGCCGCCCTCGGCCCGGATGAACAGCACGATCGCGATGTTCGCCGTGGCCGTGGGCAGCCGCCCCACCAGCGTGCCCGCCAGCAGCCGGGCGGCGTGCCGCGTCCTGAGCAGTTCCGCGTATCCCGCGGCCATGAGCATCCCTTCCGCCCGGAACAGCCGGGGGTTTTACGTATAACGTCCGGCGTTATACGTACCATGTCCCCAGCCGCGGGTCCACTCCCCGCACACCCGCAGAACCGGAACCCCCGGGAACGCCCAGCCCACAGCGGAGGCACTGTGACAAGGCCCACCAGCCGGGACGTGGCCGCCGCCGCCGGGGTCTCCCAGGCCACCGTCTCCCTCGTCCTCGGCGACAAGTGGACCGGCCGCGTCTCCCCCCGCACCGCCGCCCTCGTCCGCACCGCCGCCGAGGAACTCGGCTACCGCCCCAACCTCGCCGCCCGCAGCCTGCGCCTCGGCAGCACCCGCACCGCCCTCCTCGTCGTCCCCGCCCTCACCAACGAGTTCTTCGCCCGCGTCTACACCGGCGCCGCCGACGTCGCCGCCGCACACGGCTTCGGCGTCGTCCTCTACCCCTCCCCCGACGGCACCGGACCCGCCCGCGACCCCTTCGCCTCCGCCCGCGCCGCCCTCGACGGGGTCATCGCCTCCTCCATGGCCGTCGACGCCCTCGAAGCCATCAAAGGCGCCGACCTCCCCCTCGTCATGCTCGACAGCGACCCCCGCGCCGGCGGCGCCTCCGCCTGCGTCAACCCCGCCATCGACGACGGCATCCGCCAGGCCGCCCGCCACCTCCTCGGCCTCGGCCACCGCCACCTGCTCCACCTGGCCTCCGCCGTGGACACCTGGACCTTCCGCGTCCGCGCCCGCGCCCTCGCCGAAACCCTCCGCGAAACCCCCGGCACCACCCTGGAGACCACCACCGCCCCCCTCACCGTGGACGCCGCCCGCGCCGCCGCCGAACACGCCCTCGGCCCCGGCCGCAGCCCGGACACCCCCCGGCCCACCGCCGTCGTCTGCGACGACGACATCCTCGCCGCCGGCGCCTGCAAAGCCGCCCGCCGCCTCGGCCTGCGCATCCCCGACGACCTCTCCGTCACCGGCTTCGACGACCTGGCCCTCGCCACCGCCGTCGAACCCGAGCTCACCACCGTCCGCCTGCCCGCCGAAGAGGTCGGAGCCGACGGCATGCGCGCCCTGCTCGCCGTCCTCGAAGGCCGCCCCTGGGACGGCCCCGAACTCCCCGTCACCCTGGTCGTCCGCGGCTCCACCGCCCCGCCGCCCGCCCCCTGAACCCGAACCGGCCGCAAACACGGCAGCGCCCCGGCCCGTGAAACCACGGACCGGGGCGCCACACGCCTCGGGACTACACGGAACGACCGGGGACTACTCGGAGTCCTCCGGAGCCTCGTCGTTCGACACGGCGTCGGCCTGGGCCTCCGCCGCCACCACCGGCTCCAGCAGCCGCTCCAGCTGCCGGCCCCGGATCCGCTTGAACTTCCGCTGCTGAGCGCGCGTGCGGTCCAGCACGGCGACCTCCAGACGGTCCGCGGGGATCTCCCGGTCCGCACCGTTGGCCTGGCTCGACAGGGCCTGTACGGCCAGCTTCAGCGCCTCCGAGAGGCCCATGCCGTCCCGGTGCCGCTGGTCGAGGAAGGTGCTGATCTGCTCGGCGTTCCCGCCGACCGCGACCGAGCCGTGCTCGTCCACGATCGAGCCGTCGTGCGGCAGCCGGTAGATCTGGTCGCCCGCAGCGGACTCCCCGACCTCCGCCACCACCAGCTCCACCTCGTACGGCTTCTCGCCGGCCGAGGAGAAGATGGTGCCCAGCGTCTGGGCGTACACGTTCGCCAGGCCGCGGGCGGTCACGTCGTCGCGGTCGTACGTGTAGCCGCGCAGGTCCGCGTAACGCACCCCGCCGATGCGGAGGTTCTCGTACTCGTTGTACTTGCCGGCGGCCGCGAAGCCGATCCGGTCGTAGATCTCGCTGAACTTGTGCAGCGCGCGGGACGGGTTCTCACCGACGAACACGATGCCGTCGTCGTACTGCAGCACGACGAGGCTGCGGCCGCGTGCGATGCCCTTGCGGGCGTACTCCGCCCGGTCGGCCATGGCCTGCTGAGGGGAAACGTAGAACGGCGTCGACACCGGCTATCCGTCCCTTTCTTCTCGGGTGACGAGGGGTCAGAGGAGGGCCGCGCGCGGCCCGTCGGGCTGCTCCAGGCGGCGCTCGGTGACCGAGCGCGCCAGGCCCGAGGACTCCTCCTCGGACAGCCTGCGGTACCCCTCTTCGGTGATGACCGCGACGATCGGGAAGATCCGCCGGGCCATGTCCGGGCCGCCGGTCGCCGAGTCGTCGTCCGCGGCGTCGTACAGGGCCTGGACGACCAGGGTCGTGGCCTGCTGCTCCGTCAGGTCGTTCCGGTACAGCTTCTTCAGCGACCCGCGGGCGAAGATGGAGCCGGAGCCGGTGGCCGCGAAGCCGTGCTCCTCGGACCGGCCGCCCGTCACGTCGTACGAGAAGATCCGGCCCTTCTCCCTGCCCTCGTCCCAGCCGGCGAACAGCGGGACCACGGCGAGGCCCTGCATGGCCATGCCGAGATTTGCGCGGATCATGGTGGAGAGGCGGTTCGCCTTGCCCTCCAGCGAGAGCGTGGCGCCCTCCACCTTCTCGAAGTGCTCCAGCTCCAGCTGGAACAGCTTGACCATCTCCACGGCGAGGCCGGCGGTACCGGCGATGCCGACCGCGGAGTACTCGTCCGCCGGGAACACCTTCTCGATGTCCCGCTGGGCGATCATGTTCCCCATCGTCGCCCGCCGGTCACCGGCGAGCACGACCCCGCCGGGGAAGGTCGCGGCCACGATGGTCGTGCCGTGCGGCGCCTCGACGATCCCCGGGGGCAGCGTCCGGTTCCCCGGCAGCAGCTCGGGCGAGTGCGCGCCCAGGAAGTCCATGAAGGACGAGGACCCCGGCGTCAGGAAGGCTGCCGGCAGACGCCCTGTGCTTGGAGTATTGGCTTCCACAGGTTTCCTTCCACGTATGCGGCTGCACGCCTTATGACGTCCGGCCGGTCTTTGAACTGCCCCAGGGCTGCGTTACAGCTGAAGCACAGTACGCCCCGGACCTTACCCGTCTGGTGATCGTGATCCACGTGCTCTGCCGGACCCGCTTGGCAAATCACGCAGACCCCTTGCTGGGCCGCGATTTCCTGGTCGCGCTGAGCTTCCGTGATGCCGTACATGCGCTTCAGATGCCCGGCACGCCCCCGGGCCGCCTTGCAGGGCTTGCAGCAGGTAGCCAGGCCGTCGGACGCAGTAGCGTTCCTGTGCCAGTCACTGTGCGGCTTCACCTCACCGCAGCTGCGGCACCGCTTCCAGCCCTGCGGCACGACCACCTTCGCGGGAACGAACTTGCCCTTCGCCTCCTGGCGGCGCCGGTAGTGCTGCGCCCCGTAGGCCGCGACGCACTCCCGGCACCTCGCCTGGAGACCATCCTTGGTGCAGCGGTTGGCTGCGAAAGAGCTCAGAGGTAGACCCCGGTCGCATCCACGACACCACTTGGTTTCGGTTGCCATGGCCCCACCCCACCAAGGCGCCTTCGATTCGAAGGCAAAAAGAGCTTACTGACCACCCTTTTGAACGAAGCTTCGAACAAAATCCTCGGCGTTCTCTTCGAGCACATCATCGATTTCGTCGAGTACCGAGTCCACGTCGTCCGAGAGCTTCTCCTGACGCTCCTTGAGGTCGGAGCTCGCCTCGACGGTGGTCTCCTCGACCTCCTCCGTGGAGTGCGTGGCCTTCTGCTGTCCGCCGCCGGTGTCCTTGGTCGCCATGTCTCCCTCACCCCGCTCGGTTCACGCTCGTAGGCGGGATTCCGTGTCGGAATCCCAAGATCAGACCCTGGTCAGACCCTACATTCAGGGCCCCGATTTCGGGCCGGTCATTTCAGAACGCCCGGGTCTCAGGTTCATGATTCCCGGGCGGAGGGCATTTCAGCCGCCCGAGAGGACCCGGACCAGGTCCTCCGCCGTACGGCAGCGGTCCAGGAGGTCCTTGACGTGGCTCCTCGTGCCCCGCAGCGGCTCCAGGGTGGGGACGCGCTGGAGCGAGTCCCGGCCCGGAAGGTCGAAGATGACCGAGTCCCAGGAGGCCGCGGCCACGTCGTCCGCGTACTGCTCCAGGCAGCGGCCGCGGAAGTAGGCCCTGGTGTCCTCCGGGGGCTTGCTCTCGGCCCGCTCCACCCCCGGCTCGTCCAGGAGCCGCTTCATCTTCCCGCGGGCCACCAGGCGGTTGTACAGCCCCTTGTCGGGCCGCACGTCCGAGTACTGCAGGTCGACCAGGTGCAGACGGGCCGCGTCCCAGTCGAGTCCGTCGCGCCTGCGGTAGCCCTCCAGGATCTCCCGCTTGGCGATCCAGTCGAGCTCCCCCGACAGGCTCATGGGGTCGCTCTCCAGCCTCCCCAGCACGTCCTCCCAGCGGCTGAGCACGTCCATGGTCTGCTCGTCCGCGTCGGACCCGAAACGCTCCTCCACGTACTTCCTGGCCAGCTCGTAGTACTCCATCTGCAGCTGCACCGCCGTGAGGCTGCGGCCGCTGCGGAGGGTGATGAGCCGTCGCAGGTCGGGGTCGTGCGAGATCTGGTGGAGGGTGCGCACCGGCTGCTCGACGGCGAGGTCGACCGTGATGAACCCGTCCTCGATCATCGACAGGACCAGGGCCGTGGTGCCGAGCTTGAGGTACGTGGAGATCTCGGAGAGGTTGGCGTCGCCGATGATCACGTGCAGGCGGCGGTACTTCTCCGCGTCGGAGTGCGGTTCGTCGCGGGTGTTGATGATGGGGCGCTTGAGGGTGGTCTCGAGGCCGACCTCGACCTCGAAGTAGTCCGCGCGCTGGCTGATCTGGAAGCCGTGCTCCCGGCCGTCCTGGCCGATGCCGACCCGGCCGGCGCCGGTGACCACCTGGCGGCAGACGAAGAAGGGCGTGAGGTGGCGCACGATGTCCGAGAAGGGGGTCTCCCGCTTCATCAGGTAGTTCTCGTGCGTGCCGTACGAGGCGCCCTTGTTGTCGGTGTTGTTCTTGTAGAGGTGGATGGGCTGGGCCCCGGGCAGCTGCGCCGCCCGCTCGGCCGCCTCGGCCATGATCCGCTCGCCGGCCTTGTCCCAGAGGACGGCGTCGCGGGGGTTGGTGACCTCCGGCGAGCTGTACTCGGGGTGGGCGTGGTCGACGTAGAGGCGGGCGCCGTTGGTGAGGATCACGTTGGCGAGGCCGATGTCCTCGTCCGTCAGCTGGCTGGTGTCGGCGGCCTCGCGGGCGAGGTCGAAGCCGCGGGCGTCCCGCAGCGGGTTCTCCTCCTCGAAGTCCCAGCGGGCGCGGCGCGCCCGGTGCATCGCCGCCGCGTAGGCGTTGACGATCTGGGACGAGGTGAGCATGGCATTGGCGTTCGGGTGCCCGGGGACGGAGATCCCGTACTCCGTCTCGATCCCCATTACTCGCCGTACGGTCATGCGGCCCTCCTTGCCCGGCGGCGCTCCCCTTCGGGAGCGGCGCTCAAGTACCGCTGGTGCTGCGGTGCATGTGCGTGCGGTGCCCGTCACCGCACTGCGGATGCGGCGGTACGGATGAGCCTAGAACGGCTCCGCGCTGCTGGGGAGATCATTTCAGTCATTGCCTCGGCGGCGTGGGCGGCCGAAAAGCAGTCGGCTGCGGATGCCCCGGATGGGGCATCCGCAGCCGCCCCGGTGGATCAGAGGTACTGACCGGTGTTGGCCACCGTGTCGATGGAGCGCCCGGTGTCCGCGCCCTGCTTTCCGGTGACGAGGGTGCGGATGAAGACGATCCGCTCGCCCTTCTTGCCGGAGATGCGGGCCCAGTCGTCGGGGTTGGTGGTGTTGGGCAGGTCCTCGTTCTCCTTGAACTCGTCCACGCAGGCCTGGAGGAGGTGGGAGACGCGCAGACCCTTCTGGTTCTGGTCGAGGAAGGCCTTGATGGCCATCTTCTTGGCCCGGTCCACGATGTTCTGGATCATGGCGCCGGAGTTGAAGTCCTTGAAGTAGAGGACTTCCTTGTCGCCGTTGGCGTACGTGACCTCGAGGAAGCGGTTCTCCTCGGACTCGGCGTACATCTGCTCGACCACGGTCTGGATCATGCTGTGGACGGCGGCCGCGGGCGATCCCTGGTGCTCGCCGAGGTCGTCGGCGTGCAGCGGGAGGGTGGCCTTGAGGTACTTGGCGAAGATGTCCTTGGCCGCTTCGGCGTCCGGACGCTCGATCTTGATCTTCACGTCGAGCCGGCCGGGGCGCAGGATGGCCGGGTCGATCATGTCCTCGCGGTTGGAGGCGCCGATCACGATCACGTTCTCGAGGCCTTCCACGCCGTCGATCTCGGCGAGGAGCTGCGGGACGATGGTGTTCTCCACGTCCGAGCTGACGCCGGATCCGCGGGTGCGGAAGAGGGATTCCATCTCGTCGAAGAAGACGATGACGGGGGTGCCCTCGCTGGCCTTCTCGCGGGCACGCTGGAAGACGAGGCGGATGTGCCGCTCGGTCTCGCCGACGTACTTGTTGAGGAGCTCGGGGCCCTTGATGTTCAGGAAGTACGACTTCCCGGCTGCCTTTCCGGTCACCTCGGCGACCTTCTTGGCAAGGGAGTTGGCGACGGCCTTGGCGATGAGCGTCTTGCCGCAGCCGGGCGGGCCGTAGAGCAGGATGCCCTTCGGGGGCCGCAGTTCGTGCTCCTTGAACAGGTCCGGGTAGAGGTAGGGGAGCTCGACGGCGTCGCGGATCAGCTCGATCTGGTCGCCCAGGCCGCCGATCTTCTCGTAGTCGATGTCCGGGACCTCTTCGAGGACGAGTTCCTCGACCTCGCTCTTGGGGACCACTTCGTACACGTAGCCGGAGCGGGGTTCGAGCAGGAGGGCGTCGCCGGGGCGGATGGTGACGTCCAGCAGGGGCTCGGCGAGCCTCACC
Source organism: Streptomyces sp. NPDC038213 (assembly GCF_055600495.1). Lineage (NCBI taxonomy): Bacteria > Bacillati > Actinomycetota > Actinomycetes > Kitasatosporales > Streptomycetaceae > Streptomyces > Streptomyces sp. NPDC038213. The sequence goes on along the minus strand of NZ_JBVJYM010000037.1, from coordinate 10,733 downwards.
ACCCTCTCCTCGTCGGTGTGCCCGACGACCAGGGCGCGCTCGCCGTCCTCGAGGATCTCCTTGAGGGTGACGATGTCCCCGGCCCGTTCGAACTCCATGGCCTCGACCACGTTGAGGGCCTCGTTGAGCATGACCTCCTGGCCGCGCCGGAGGTCCTGGGGGTCGACGCTCGGGCTGACGTTCACCCTGAGCTTGCGGCCGCCGGTGAAGATGTCGACGGTGTCGTCCTCATTGGCTTGCAGGAAGACACCGAAGCCGGCCGGCGGCTGTGCGAGCCGGTCGACTTCCTCCTTGAGGGCCACGATCTGGTCGCGGGCCTCACGGAGGGTATTGGCGAGCCGCTCATTCTGTGCGGATACGCCCGCCAGATTCGTCTGGAGCTCGACGATCCGCTCTTCGAGAATCCTCGTGTGTCGCGGAGAGTCGGCGAGCTTGCGGCGCAGGACGGCGATTTCCTGCTCGAGATAGGCAACCTGGCCGGCGGGGTCATCAGACCCCCGCCCCGGCCGGATGCCGCGGTTGATGTCGTCGTCGTGGGCTGCCACGGTCCTCACCTCCTCCATGGGGAGCTGGACGCTTCCTGACCCTACCTGGGCTGGCAGTGATTGAAACCCCTAGATCACTAAGTCGGTAGGAGTGTGTCCGATCTTCACCCTTGCGTACTCCCCCTCGCCAGGGAAATACCCACCCATCAACATCGGAAAGCAGGCGGTTGTAAGGTCGAGTCGTTCAACACCCGTCAGGGGCGGCGCGACTTGCGCCGTGTTGTTTCTGAGAGTGCAGGGATCGGCAGGGGATATGACCGTGCAGCAGGAGGCTCCGGAAGTGGGCGCGAGCGAGGGCCGGGAGCCGCTGGAGGTCTGGATCGACCAGGATCTGTGTACTGGCGACGGGATCTGCGTGCAGTACGCGCCGGAGGTGTTCGAGCTCGACATCGACGGGCTGGCGTACGTGAAGGGCGCGGAGGACGAGCTGCTGCAGGATGCGGGGGCGACGACGCCGGTGCCGCTGACGCTGCTGCAGGACGTGGTGGATTCGGCGAAGGAGTGCCCGGGTGAGTGCATCCATGTGCGCCGGGTCGCGGACGGCGTGGAGGTTTACGGTCCGGATGCGGACTGACGCGGTGCGTTGACGTGGGGTGTGTCGGTGAGGGGTCCCGCGACGTGCGGTGACCCCTCAGACACGTTCCGCTTCGCCGGTCTGCTGGAGGAACTTGCCGCCGGTCCAGTGCCACTTGGCGGTGCGGCGGGTGTCGGGGCAGCAGCTGGGTGTCTGCGGGCTGGAGTAGCCGAGCAGGGTGGCGGTGACGGCTCCTGCGCGGACGGTGAGCTCGGGCACGTTCTGCCGCTGCCGGGGGTCGAGGAGGGTGGCGACGACCCGGGGCGGGGTTCCGCTCGTGCCGGCGGTGAGGACGTAGATGCCGTTGGGCGGGGTGCCGGAGCCGGCTGCGCAGCGGACGGCTGCGACGGTTTCGGGGGTGCCGTCGCCGTCGAGGTCGCCGCTGGCGCTGGCGGTGACGGCGGTGGGCAGTCCGCGGCAGTCGAGGGGGTAGCGGGCGGTTGCGGCGTCGGGGGCGGCGGTGCTGCCGGGGTGCGTGCCGGTGCGGCCGTGGGGGCCGGGGGTGGCGGTGCCGTGGGCTCCGGAGGGCTGGAGGAGGCCTGCTGCGGCCGTGACGGCGGCGATGGCGAGCGCGGTGGCGGCCCAGTGGAGCGGCCGGGTGCGGGTGTGGGCCTGTTCCGGGGCGGCGGGGGTGTGCACGCGGGGTGTCTCCTGGGGTGCGGCCGGCGCTTCTGAGGGGGAGCCAGCATCGTGCCACACCTCACATCGGGGCGGAACGGGCGGGTCCCGCGGCTGTGGCGGGCCCGGTGGCTGCCCGCGGGGGCGGTTCCGGGGCAACGAGAGGGCGCCGGAGCCCCGTTCCCCGCGTGCGGGTCGAACGGGGCCGCGGCGCCGTGGTGTTGTTGCGGGTCAGCCGCGCTGGCCGGAGCCGGAGCCGGGGCCCTCGTAGTCCTCGCCGTAGGCGCCCTTGGCGGGGCGGCGGCGGCGGAGCGGGGGCTCCACGCCGTCGGCGAGGCGGCGGGCGGTGACGAGGAAGCCGGTGTGGCCGATCATCCGGTGGTCGGGGCGGACGGCGAGGCCTTCCACGTGCCAGTTGCGGATCATCGACTCCCACGGCTGCGGTTCGGCGAAGCAGCCGATCTCGCGGATGGACTCGACGGTCTTGGAGAGCTGGGTGGTGGTGGCCACGTAGCAGCAGAGGATGCCGCCGGGGACGAGCGCCTTCTTGACGGCGTCCAGGCACTCCCAGGGGGCGAGCATGTCGAGGATCACGCGGTCGACGTCGGTGTCGGTCAGGTTGTCCTGGAGGTCGCCGACGGTCAGCTGCCAGGCGGGGTGCGGGCCGCCGAAGTAGCGCTCGACGTTGTCCTTCGCGATCTCCGCGAAGTCCGCCCGGCGCTCGTAGCTGTGCAGCATTCCCTGGTCGCCGATGGCGCGCAGGAGGAAGCTGCTCAGGGAGCCGGAGCCCACCCCGGCCTCCACGACGCGGGCGCCGGGGAAGATGTCGGCGAAGGCCAGGATCTGGCCCGCGTCCTTGGGGTAGACCACGGCGGCGCCGCGGGGCATGGACAGGACGTAGTCGGGGAGCAGGGGGCGCAGCGCGAGGTAGGCGACGTTCCCCGTGGTACGGACAACACTGCCCTCGGGGGCACCGATCAGCTCGTCGTGGGGGAAGGAACCCTTGTGGGTGTGGAAGTTCTTCCCTGCTTCGAGCGTGAACGTGTAGTGGCGGCCCTTGGGGTCGGTGAGCTGAACCTGGTCCCCGACCTTGAAGGGCCCGCGTCGGCGGGCGGCACCGGTCGGTTCGGACATGTGACCAGTGTATTGGGTTCAGGAGTGGGGCCGCGCCATGGCCTTCACGAAGGCCTTCTCGACGTCGAGGGTGGAGAGGACCCCGTAGATCTCGCCGGTGGGTTCGAGGACGAGGTATTCGGTGGCGGGGGTGGTGCGGAGGGTGTCGAGGAGTTCTTCGCCGGCGAGCTCTGCGGAAACCTTCATGCCGTCGGTGAGGTCCTGGGCGAGGCTGGCGACGTCGATCCAGGGGCGGCGGTGTTCGGGTACGGAGGCGATGGCGCTCTCGCGGACGAGGGCGGTGGGGTCTCCGTGGGGGTCGACGACGACGAGGGCGCGGGCTCCGGCTTCGTCGGCGCGGCGGAGGGCCTCGGAGAGGGGGGTGGCGGGTTCGACGGGGATGGCGCGGCGGGTGAGGGCGCGGGCGCGCAGTTGCGGGAGGTGTTCGCGCAGGCGGGCCATGCGGAGGCTGTTGCCGGCGCCGGTCCAGATGATGGCGGCGAGGATGGCGGCGAGGAGGGCGTCGGTGACGGTGTCCATGCCGCTGAGGTCGTCGGCGTTGTTGCCGAGGATCTCGCTGTGGGTGAGCCAGGGCAGGCCGACGAGGACGGCGAGGGCGAGGGCGCGGCCGGTCCAGGCGGCGGCGATGGTGCCGGTCATGGGTTTGCCGGTGATGCCCCAGACGACGGCGCGGAGCATCCGGCCGCCGTCGAGGGGGAGGCCGGGCAGGAGGTTGAAGGCGGCGACGATGAGGTTGGAGATCATCAGGCCGGCGAGGAGGACGCCGGGGATGCTGCCGGAGTCGGTGGCCTGCATGCCGGCGTAGAAGACTCCGGCGAGGACGAGGGAGAGGAGGGGGCCGACGAAGGCGAGGACGAACTCGCGGGCGGCGGTCTCGGACTCCTTCTCGATCTCGGAGACTCCGCCGAAGAACTGGAGGCGGATGCGCCGCACGGGGAGTTTGTAGCGGAGGGCGGCGACGGTGTGGGCCAGTTCGTGGACGAGTACGGAGGCGTAGAAGGCCACGGCGAAGAAGAGGGCGACCAGGTAGCGGGCGGCGCCGAGGTCGGGGAGGACGGTTTCGAGCCGGTCGCCGAAGACCCAGGTGATGAGGGCGGCGACGAGGAACCAGCTGGGCGAGACGTAGACGGGCACGCCGAAGGGGCGGCCCATGAGGAGTCCGCCGCCCGGTTCGGAGGGCCTGTGTCCGGTGTTCCCGTTCCGGCCGGGGCCTTCCGGTGTGTCGGTGTCGGCCACTGCTGTCCTTCTGTCGGCTGGTGGGGGTCCCTCGATCATGCAGGTCGAGGGCGGCTGCCGTCGATGGTATGCGCGTGCTGTCGGCGGCGGGTCGTAGGGTCTGTGTCATGACGACGATCCCCGGTCCGGGCGGCGGCGAAGCCGTGGCGCCCTCTTCGCTGTCGCCTTCGCGGGCGAGTGACTTCATGCAGTGTCCCCTGCTGTACCGGTTCCGGGTGATCGACAAGCTGCCGGAGAAGCCGAGTGCGGCGGCGACGAAGGGCACGCTGGTGCACGCGGTGCTGGAGCGGCTCTTCGACCATCCGGCGGCGGAGCGGACGGCGGTGCGGGCGAAGTCGCTGGTGCCGGGGCAGTGGGACCGGCTGCTGGAGGCGAGGCCGGAGCTGGCGGAGCTGTTCCGGGCGGAGCCGGGCGGGGAGGGCGGTGCCGGTGGGGACGGCGGGGGCGGGGCGGCGGCTGCGGAGGGTGAGCGGCTGGCGCGCTGGCTGACGGAGGCGGAGGCGCTGGTGGAGCGCTGGTTCACGCTGGAGGACCCGACGCGGCTGGAGCCGGTGGAGCGGGAGTTCTTCGTGGAGACGGAGCTGGAGTCGGGGCTGCGGCTGCGCGGGATCATCGACCGGGTGGACGTGGCGCCGACGGGCGAGGTGCGGATCGTCGACTACAAGACGGGCAAGGCGCCGCGGCCGGAGTACGCGGAGGGCGCCCTGTTCCAGATGAAGTTCTACGCGCTGGTGGTGTGGCGGCTGAAGGGGGTGCTGCCGCGGCGGCTGCAGCTGGTGTACCTGGGCAGTGGGGACGTGCTGACGTACGACCCGGTGCCGGGGGACCTGGAGCGGGTGGAGCGCAAGCTGCTGGCGCTGTGGGAGGCGATCCGGGAGGCCACCGAAACGGGTGAGTGGCGGCCGCGTCCGACGAAGCTGTGCGGCTGGTGCGACCACCGGTCGGTGTGTCCGGAGTTCGGGGGCACTCCCCCGGTGTACCCGCTGGTCGTCCCGGCGCGGCGGCCGGCCGAGGGGGAGGCTGCCGGGGAGGGGGGTCTCCCGGCCTCGGGCTGAGGTGCGGGGTCAGGGCAGAATGGGGCGGACCGGCGTCCCCGCCCGATGATGTGAGGTTTCCCGTGACGATCCGTGTCCTCCTGGTCGACGACCAGCCGCTGCTGCGCACCGGTTTCCGGATGATCCTGGAGGCGGAGGGGGACCTCGCGGTGGTGGGTGAGGCGGGGGACGGGCTGCAGGCCCTGGACCAGGTGCGCGCGCTGCAGCCGGACGTGGTGCTGATGGACATCCGGATGCCGCGGATGGACGGGGTGGAGGCCACCCGGCAGATCACGGGTCCGGACCGCAACGGTCCGGCGAAGGTGCTGGTGCTGACCACGTTCGACCTGGACGAGTACGTGGTGGAGGCGCTGCGCGCCGGGGCCAGCGGTTTCCTGCTGAAGGACGCGCCGGCGGCGGAGCTGGTGCAGGCGATCCGGGTGGTGGCGGGCGGCGAGGCGATGCTCGCGCCGAGCATCACGCGGCGGCTGCTGGACAAGTACGCGGGGCATCTGCCCTCGGGTGAGGAGCCGGTCCCGGATTCGCTGGGGACGCTCACGGAGCGCGAGGTCGAGGTGCTGAAGCTGGTGGCCCGGGGGCTGTCGAACGCGGAGATCGCAGCGGACCTGTTCGTGAGCGAGACCACGGTCAAGACCCATGTGGGGCACGTGCTGACCAAGCTGGGGCTGCGGGACCGGGTGCAGGCGGCGGTGTACGCGTACGAGAGCGGACTGGTGCGCCCCGGGGCCCAGTGAGCGGGCGCCGGGGCGGCGGTCCGGGCGGCCCCGGGGTCCTCGCGGATCCCCGGGGCGGCCGGGTCAGCCCTTGCTGATCTCCCAGAAGCGGAAGACGGTGGAGGAGTCGAGGGACCACTGGAGTCCGGTGACGTCCTCGCGGGCGACGGCGTACTGCTTGCTCTGCCACAGGGGCAGCAGCGGGATGTCCTCGGCGACGATCGCCTGGAGCCTGGTGTAGTCGGCGGTGCTGACGGAGCGCTCGGTGGCGGCGGCCGTCTTGGGGATGATCTTCCCGGTGATGGTCTCGTTCTCGTAGTTGTTGCCGAGGACGTTGCCCTCGCCGAAGAAGGGCTGGGTGAAGCTGTCCGGGTCCGGGTAGTCCGGGATCCAGCCCTTGACGTACACGCCGTACTTGCCGGCCTTGATGTCCTTCTCGTACTGCTCGTAGTCGACGGACTTCACGTCGGCCTCGAAGAGGCCGCTGGCGTTGAGCTGCTTGGCGATGGTCTGGAGCTCGGAGTCCGTGGCCGGGCCGAAGCGGGCCGGGGTGGACCAGAGGGTGAGCTTGACCTTGTCGGTGACCCCGGCCTTGCGCAGGACCTGGCGGGCCTTGTCGGGCTGCGGGGAGCCGCCGTAGAGGTCGAAGAAGGCGGTGGTGTGGGCGGCGATGCCCGAGGGGATCAGCGAGTAGAGCGGCAGCGCGGTGCTGTCGTGCACGTCGCGGACGAGGGCCTCGCGGTCGACGAGGTAGGCGATGGCCTTGCGGATGTGGGCCTTGCCGGCGATCGGGTCGTCCATGTTGAAGACGAGGTGCTGGACCTCGGCCCCGGTGCCCTGGACCACGTCGAACTGGCCGGAGCCGGCGGCGCCGCCGCTGAGGCCGGCGATGTCCTTGGCGGCGAGGCCGCGGAAGGCGAAGTCGATCTCGCCGCTCTCCAGGGCGCTCTTGAGGGCGCCCTGGTCGTCGTTGAAGAACTTCATGGTGACGCCGGAGTTCTTCGGCTTGGCTTCGCCGCCGTAGTTGTCGTTCACCGAGAACTTGGCGGTCTTGCCGTCGATGGAGTCCAGGGTGTAGACGCCGGAGCCGACGGCCTTGTCGTCGGTGCGGAGCTTGTCGGCGGGGTACTCGCGGTGGTCCACGATGGAGCCGGCGCCGGCGGCGATCTTGCTGGGGAAGGTCGCGTCGTCGGTCTTGAGGCGGAAGACGACGTTCTTCTCGTCGGGGGTCTCGATGGAATCGATCGAGGACAGCAGGACCGCGGGCCCGTTGGGGTCGTTGATCTTCAGCGTGCGCTCGAAGGAGAACTTGACGTCCTTCGAGGTCAGCGCGTTGCCGTTGCTGAACTTGAGGCCGGGCTTGAGGGTGCAGCGGTAGACGCGGCTGCCGCCGCCCTCGAAGGTGCACTCCTCGGCGGCGTCCGGCTCGGGGACGGTGTTGTCCTTGGGGAAGGACAGCAGGGTCTGGAAGACGTTGTTGAACAGGAGCCAGGAGCCGGCGTCGTATCCCGAGGCGGGATCCGTCGCCGTGACCTTGTCGGACATGCCCATGACCACGCTGCCGCCGCCGGCCTCCGAACCGCCCTCCTGCGAACCGCAACCGCTGAGCAGGGCGGCGGCGGTCGCCGCGCCGAGCGGGGCCGCCAACCACTGGTTACGTCTCTTCACGCGAACGTGCCTCACTGTCTTGACTCTGGTGTCCGCCGGCCCGCGCCTGCCGCTGCCGGTTGCTGCCCGTACCGGGGTGCCCCGCCGCTGGTTCAGCGGCCGAGCTCCCACAGCTGGAGGTCGGAGATGGAGTTGACCGACCACTCCACACCGGTGATTCCGTCGCGTGCGGCGACGTACTGCTTGGCCTGCCACAGGGGCAGGACGGGCACGTCCTCGGCGACGATGTCCTGCATCTCGCCGAAGCTCTGGGCGGCGATGGTGCGGTCTCCCGCGCGCCGGGACTCGGGGATCAGCTTTCCGCGCACCGTGCTGTTCGCGTACGGAGTGTTGAGGAAGTTGCCCTCCTCCAGGAACGGCGCGGTGAAGTTGTCGGCGTCGGGGAAGTCCGGGAACCAGCCCAGGCCGTAGACCGCGTAGTCGCCCTTCTTCTGGGCGGGGCGGAACTCGGCCCAGGGGGTGCCCTGGACGGTGACGTCGAACAGCTTCGTGGCGTTCAGCTGGGTCCTGAGGGCCTCGAACTCCTCGGCGGTGCCCTCGCCGTAGTGGTCCGTGGTGTAGTTCAGGGTCAGCTTGACGGGGGTGCGGACGCCGCCCTCGCGCAGCAGCTCCGCGGCCTTGGCCCGGTCGGCCTCGCCGTACTTGTTGAAGAACGAGTTCACGTGGCCGCCCACGTCGGAGGGCACCAGCGAGTACAGGGGCTCCGCCGCCTTGCCGTAGACCTGGTCGACCAGGGCGTGGCGGTCGACGACGGCGGCGAGCGCCTGCCGGACGGCCTTGTTCTTCACGGCGGGGGCGTTGGTGTTGAAGCCCAGGTAGCGGATCTCCAGGCCGGGCATCGGGACGATCTTGACGCCCTTCGGCGGCTGGTCGTTCAGCTTCCGGATCTGCTCCGGCGAGAGGCTGCGGGACATCATGTGGATGCCGCCGTCCTCCAGGGCCCGGCCCATGGCGCCGGAGTCCTCGAAGGAGCGCAGCTCGACCTTGTCGTTCTTGGGCTCGATATCGCCCTTGTAGTGCTCGTTGCGGGTGAAGACGGCGCGGACCATGCGGTTGCCGTCCACCTCGGCCTTCATGGTGTACGGACCGGAGCCGTCCACCTCGAAGCCGGCGCGCAGCTTCTTCGCCTCGTACTTCTTCTTGCTGACGATCCCCGCGGCGGGGGTGGACAGCTTGTACGGGAAGGTCGCGTCGGGCGTCTTGAGGTGGAAGACGACGGTGTCGGCGCCCTGGGTCTCGACGGTGTCGAGGGTGGACAGCAGGCCCACGGGGCCGTTGTCGTCGCTGATGGCCAGGACGCGCTCGATGGAGTACTTGACGTCCGCGGCGGTGAGCGGGTCGCCGTCGGCGAACTTGAGGCCGGGGCGCAGGGTGCAGCGGTAGCTCTCGCTGCCCTTGTCGGTGAAGCGGCAGTCGGAGGCCGCCTCGGGGACGGGGTCGCCGCCGCCGCGCGGTATGTGCATCAGGGTCTGCACCGTCTGGCGCAGGACGTTCCAGGTGCCCGCGTCGTAGGCGTAGGCGGGATCGAAGGGGGCGGGAGCGTAGTCCGCTGCCTCGAACCTGTCCGTGGTGCCGACGACGATCGCCCCTCCGCCCGCTCCCCCGCCGGTGGCGCTGCCGCAGGCGGCGAGGCCGGGGGTGAGCAGGACGGCGGCGGCCGCCAGCACCAGGTTCTTGCGGTTCATGCTCGGAGTTCTCCCTCGACCGGCACTTGTCACAGCGGTGGAAGGGCACTACGCGGCGGCCGCCCGTTCGGGGCGGAAACGATCGGGCCGGGTCTGTAGACGATCGGTTCCACGCAGCCCGGACACAGGGGTGTGTGTGCGGTCCGCGGAGGTGCGGCGAAGTGCCTGCGCTGACGATAGTGGGCGCGGAAGGCATGGCTGGAACTGGCCGGGGGGCGTGCGTAATCGCACGGTGATGGCCGCGCACTGATTGCGTACGGTGACGGCCGGTCGGATTCGGTCAGGAGGAGATCAATGCGGACACAAGGGAAGCCCTGAGCGGGTACGGAGGCTCCCGATGGGGCGAAATCGGGTGACAAAGGTCACCCGGCTCCGCGGCGGCACCGGGAAGGAATTTCAGCCTCCGCACCCTTGGCTGCGAGATGTCGCAATCGGCCCCGGCGGGGCGGATGGACCCGACCGTTACCCAGAGTTAGCGGATTAATTCATTCCGGTCATGAGGGACCGGAGGAAGGACAGGTCCACGTCCTCCAGCGAGGAGACCACGGTCCGGCCCGGTGCGGGCGCGATCGCACCCACGGACGGGACGGCGACGACCCGGCAGCCGGCCGCCTCGGCGGCGGCCACGCCGGTGGCGGTGTCCTCGATGACGGCGCAGCGGGTCGGGTGGGCCCCGAGCTGCGCGGCGGCGAGCAGGTAGGGGTCGGGGTGCGGCTTGGTACGGGGCACCTCGTCGCCCGCGATGCTCAGGGCGAAGCGCTCCGGGCCCAGGGAGTGCATGATCCGGTCGATGACCCGCCGGTGGGAGGCGGAGACCAGGGCGGTGGGGATGTTGTGCCTGGCCAGTTCGGCCAGCAGCCGCTCGGCGCCGGGCATCAGCGGTACCTCCTCCGCGATCCGGGCCTCGAAGCGCTCGTTGAGGAGCACGGTGAGCTCGGCGATGTCGATCGCGGCGCCGGTGGACTCGATCAGGAAGCCGCCGCTGCGGCTCATCGGGCCGCCCACGACGACGTGCTTCCAGCTCTCCTCGAGACGGTGGCCGAGCTCGGCGAAGACGGCGACCTCCGCGTCCCACCAGAACCCCTCGGTGTCCACCAGGGTGCCGTCCATGTCGAGCAGCACGGCCTGGAGGGCCGATCCGTCGGCGGTCCGGGGGACGGCTGCGGGGACCGTACTCGTCATACGGCGCACCTCCTGTAAGGGACGAGAAGGCCGGCCGCCGGCCCGGGGCTCACCCCCGGTGCAGGCGACCGGCCTGTATGGGACCGACCAGTGTACGTCGCGTCCGCTCAGCGTGCGTTGAAGTACTTGGCCTCGGGGTGGTGGATGACGATCGCGTCAGTGGACTGTTCCGGGTGCAGCTGGAACTCCTCGGACAGGTGGACCCCGATCCGCTCCGGCTGGAGGAGGTCCGCGATCTTGGCGCGGTCCTCGAGGTCGGGGCAGGCGCCGTAGCCGAGGGAGAAGCGGGCGCCGCGGTACTTGAGGTCGAACATGTCCTCGAC